>NZ_JAVRCK010000150.1:0-11953 GCF_034530815.1 Nostoc sp. DedSLP03 | reverse complement strand
GACGACAAGTGTATAGATTCTTCATGCATAGATGAGGGGGAGAAAAGGGGTTGCCCTCGGCAACCCCTTTTCTCCCCCTTAAAATGATTATCATTCTTGATAAATACTGTCTTTTGTTTTTCTTGGAATAATTTATTCTTTGGAAGTCCCTTAATTCCCAGCTATTGAATAAGAGTAATGCGGCTAAGACCGATGTAGAGTAACCTCTGCTCCCGCGTTCGCCCCTTTGATAAATTTGATTGAATTTGACACGATATTATTGTGATTATATTTACGCAGAAAGTTTTCCGGAAAAATCCACTTGAGACATAACTTGTGTGCGTATTGAATTCGCAGCCTTCTCTGCAATTTCTTCTCTATCAGAATCAGTAAGAACTACTGCAAGTAAGGATTTTAGAGCTTCTCGGTTAGATATAAACTCTTCATTGTATAAATCATCTTGCAACAAAGTAGCTTCCAAGTGAGGTATTAGCTCAGACGAAGGGGATAGCAACCGCTCTTTAATGCGTGCCCTTGCAGTTTCTGTTGCAGAAGTTGTACCTATACCTAAATCCCATGTTTCAATTATTAGCCTGACTTCGCGGTTGAGAGATACACGCAGCGTTGATAGGCGGCCAAATAAAGGAAGGTTGAGCATTAAAGGTGGTAATGCATTACCCCAATCCAAACCAGCGCCAATAGTGCAATTTGCTTCATCTTCGATGCAAACAGCCTCTTCGAGCCATCCTTCACCAAAAAGTAAATCTATAGCTTCTTGGGTTGTTATTGACTCGTTTGCCTCAAAATTATCCTTTTGCTGTTGATGATTCATAAATTTTTACCCGCTCGAACTTTATCTTCGTCTCAATACACCATACTCAAAGTAAACTAAATTCTCATATTCTTCTTCCGAACCGCAGTTCAACATGTTTTGTTTTTCGTAAAATCCTTCAGACCTTGGTAAGGAATGCAACCCAACTCTACCTTCATACCCTAACTCAACACTTCTAATTCTTGCGAAATTTAACAGTGCTTGACCAACACCTTTGAATTGAGGTGGGCGTTGAATCTCGATTCGGTTAATGGGGGCAGTGGCAATGCCATCAATATAAACTAACCTCTTACCAATATTCAACCGAGAACCGTGCATTTGTGTTTCTATTATCATCAATCCTTGAGTTTTGTTTTCGCACTCAACTGCGTAACCTTCAAGATTTTGTTGATTGCCAATATATCTTAATTTAAATATCCAGTCCCAGTATTTATCTTCTTGACTAAATAACCTTAATTTTTCGACCCACTCATTAACATAATCCTCAACATGTCTTTGTTCTAAATCTACCAAATATGCTTCAACAGTTGTATTATCAAAACCCCTTTTTAATTCGATTTTTCGCTGCACCTAAAGCTCCTAATTGTCATTATCTGCAATCACTCTATTCGGCGGGCGAGTCAGTGTAAATTCCGAAATTCTTGAAAAGAATAAAATTACTAACTTACCGGATGATAAAATCCCGTATTTTCGTTAAATTCCCACCCAATACCGGATCTATCTTTGCCCTTACACCATGCTACAAAAAGCGGTGGGGGGAGTTTAATTCGCTCCTTGCGTACACTTTCTTCACTTACACCAAGCCTCTTGGCCAAACCTTCTTCAGTTAACGGTTGCATTCTGGGAGTATGCACTTTGAATGATGAATTATTGTAATGCGATTTCTGTCCCCGCTTTTGTTGGTTGTTGAGATAGTCTTGAATTTTAATGATCGCCTCAGCCAACTGTGTCATTCGGGCATACATCTTCTCCACTTTTTGTTCTAAATTGGCGAGATTATCAATTGCTGTAGTTTGATTGCTATTAGATTCATTTGAAAACTCTGAATCGAGCTTATCAAGTCTTTCGCAAATAGCTCTTATCATTTCATTAGTCGAACTACTGTGATTTTTATTACTTTTCACTAAGTACTTCTCTACACTTGCCTTAATCTTTGAGTCTAGGTGTTCGTCTAAATCGTTACCACCTGTTGTATCAACCTTATCTTGGGAATCGCCTAAGTAGAGATCGATAAATTCGAGCAGTGTGGCTGTTGCGGTCGTCCCTTTTGACTTACAACGGGCGATAAACTGCTCCCAAATCCTTTGGTCACAGTTGAAAGATGCCAGCTTTTTTTTACGCCCTGTATTGCTCATGTTCACGTGTCATCTAGGTAAACTGGGACTGGCCACGCTTATTAAATCGTGTAATTTATCATGATGAATTACCTTGATAGTATCATCGCCAAATGCCTCAGCGCATTCCTCAAGCAATGCCTTTTATGAAGAGATGCTATCGCCAATGGTAGCCATTGGCGATAGCATCTCTTCATAGCGGTTACGCTGGGAGCAAATAAATATAGACATCACCCCGTAGAAATTCCAGCATCAATCTTCTTCGCCAGAGACTGAGTATTAAATATCCTCAGTGATGACGCTAATTGCTGAAAATACTTATACAGATCACTAAACCGAAAAGAAGAGCGATCGCATTTCAGAGCCAGGAAGTATAGAAAAAGTGTAGAAACTACATCAATAGAGAAGATTTTTTCCTCTGTCCTGGAATAGTCAACTTTTGGACAGCACGGCGTTTAGTTTCTTCACCGCGACGGTCATATCTGGCAGTCTGGTCACTGTTTGCGTGTCCAGCTAACCTTTGGACTGTAGAAATGTCTTCACCAGCATCGAGCAACTCTGAAATGAAAGTCCGCCGGAAATCATGAGCAGAGAAATTAGCAACAAAGGCTTGTGCGCCACGTTTTTGCAAAATAAATAGCACTGCTTGAGAGGTAAGTCGTCGCCGCACTATCCTTGAGCCTCTGTTGACATGGCACAGCAAGGGGCCTGCCTCGTACCCTCGAAGCAACAACCAATCCGAGACGACAGTTAGACCACTTTCAGGTAAGTACACAGTCCGATCTTTGCCACCTTTGCCAGCACGCACCTGTATTGCCCCGGTATTCTCTTCAAAGTCGCTCAAGTCTAAATTCACCGCTTCAGAGCGGCGAACTCCAGATCCACGGAGTATTGCAAATATTGCAGCATCTCTGTAACCAGTGGGGGTAGGGTCATCAAAGCAGGTTTGCATCAATTGGGCGATTTCTTCTGCCGTGAGAACACGTCCCCGCAATTGCTTGGTGACTTTAACGTTGGGAATGTCTACAGCACGAGCAAAATCAACAGCATCCATTATCTCTAACCGCAAGGCTTCTTTTAAAACTCGCCGCAAAGCAGACAGCACTTTGTTGACATAAGCTGGTGCATATTTTTCGCTCAACACAGAGCGGATAGCCGCCGTATGTTTGTAGCGCAGTGCTGCCCAGTTTAAAGTCATCGCATCACAACTTGAGTTGGTTAATAATCGCGCGATCGCATTGAGAGCTTGGCGCATAGCTGGACGTGAACCAGGGGAAAGCGTCGCCAAGTAGACTTGGGCGGGGTGTTCGATCAAGGGAACGGGAGAGGCAAGGGCTAAGGAAGAGGAGGTACTGTTTTCAAGGGTTTCATGCATTTACTTATCGGAACGTGTCTTCTTATAAGCAAGATTCTGATAAGTAATTGTCTCATAATTGCGTGCATGTGATGCTGACTTTACCCCTCAACAGGCAACACATCTTCACTTAGCAAGGCATAAAATTCAGGGACTTGATCCTCGACTCGCCGCAGCTCATTCGCTGCGATCGCTTCAAGTTCCAGCACCGTCTCCCAGCGCAAATCCTCGACCCATCGCTTAAGGATGCCTTTAATTGCGTCTACTCCACGAGAAATACCAGAGCGAAGTATTTCTACGCAGTGGAGTAAGGTAATCCGATCGGTCGGAGGCGACTCAAATTCGGTAGTATCCTCCCCCTGGCAATGGGAGTTCCCTATAGCATCAAGGGGGGGTGTGGATACGGCCTGCTGATTGGGGTTTACATTATATGCAGCAGGGGTTTGAGCAGCATAATAGGTTCGATTTTCTTTTTGATTACGCTTCTCCACGCGATGAGCAATTACATGCATTGCAAATTCTAATTCCTCTTTAGATAAAGAGAAAAGTTTCACCTGTTGACCTCGCTTACCCTGCTTACGGAAGGTCAACTTTAACCCCAACTGCTCGACTAAAGTTCCTAGCAACCAAATAGGCTTACAGTCACTAGGGATAGTAAACCCAAGAATTGCTTTGATGTGAGCAGCACAATGTATAGCGATCTCCGTCATCTTGAGTAAGGTGGAATCGTCGGCGGTAAATTCCTCACCCCTCACTAAACGTTTAAGAATCTGATGCAGCCCCAGGTTAAATCTAGCAAGCCACCGTGCCGAATAATTGCCCCAGTCCATGCACAAAGGTAGATTGTCGCGTTCGGCGCGGTCTTTTTGGGTGACAATTGTTGGTGGGGTAAGATAAGTTTGCCCAGTTTTAGGGTCAGTAAAAGATTCTTCGGCTGGGGCTAAAATGGCCTCAAGTCCGGCGATTGCTCTAATTAAGCGGCCACCTTTATCCATTTCTACCAGTGATTCGGTTACTTCGATGCCGTAAGAATCAGAAATGCGGAATTTTTCACATTCAAAAATCTCGCTAGGGTCAAGGTAATCTTTGCTCTGACGGGCACGGTACTCACTAGCTGTAATATTCTTGGCCTTGGCAACAGCCGAATTGTGGGCACTATCCAAAGCTTGTGCTGCTGCTTTAAGACTTTCAAGAGATTGAGGATCTGAATCACTGCCCACATATATAAATGTATTGCCCATTTCTGTGAGAAGCGATCGCAAGTCATCACGCAGATTATTGAGAGAATAGTGGCGGTTAGCCATAATTTGGCAGTAAGCCTCAAGCGCCCAATCTTTCTCGGCTCCGCGCTTACCCGTTTCTCTGTCAATCCGCAACAGAAAAGCTGTCATTTCATTGGTTTGGAGCAAGCGCTCTTTAATCTTGGATGCGTTTGTATCTTGGTAGCCAAAGGGAGGACGCGGGGCCACCCAAATATGAAACGGGACTTTTGGACGATAACGGTACAGTTGTTGAGCGCACTCAGTAGCGGTTTGGGAAACGCCGTGAAAGACACCAAATACCAAGTCAAAATGATACTCAGAAATATCGACACCAGTCCCCAAGCTAGGGGAAGTGAACAAGGCATCAAAGTTTTTGACGGCGTTGGTGATGTCTTTGATGAAAGCGACATTTTCATCACTGCCAGAATTATCTGAATGAACCGACCAAATGCGCCATTTTTTTTGTGTATGTGATTTTTCGGAGTTAGATTCTTCGTACTTGATAGTAAAGGATTTGTCGAGTTTTTTGATGAAACGCTTACTGTCACTTGCAACCATGACTTTCTCACCAAGCATCAGTGCTGCCGAAATCTGGGCAACTAAGGCGCTTGAATTGCTGCCTTCGTACCAATATATAGTGCGTGAGCCATTTCTCCATTCATTTTTGACGATGTAAGGAATTTCACCTACTGGTCGCATTGCCCGAAAGAAGTCCACGGTTAAATCATCCATGTGTGCGTCGGCAAGGACAACCAGTGGTGCGTTGTATACTATATATTCCAGTACCTCCAAGATTGCTGCACGGTGCTGTTTACACGTATTACTGTGTAGTAGGTGGGTAAGGTATTGGCAAGCCTCATCTATAAATATGCAGCCATAAATCAGCGCTTGCGTATTGAGTTTATGCAAGCTGTCAATGGTAATAC
Source organism: Nostoc sp. DedSLP03 (assembly GCF_034530815.1). Taxonomy (NCBI): domain Bacteria; kingdom Bacillati; phylum Cyanobacteriota; class Cyanophyceae; order Nostocales; family Nostocaceae; genus Nostoc; species Nostoc sp. DedSLP03. The sequence continues at coordinate 6,266 of NZ_JAVRCK010000150.1, read as the reverse complement.
TAAGGGCTTGGGCTTGAGCTAAACCTGTGTAACCCAAGTCTGAATACATCGCAGTTTTCAGGCGTAAGCTTAAATTCTTCAGCAGGTTGACGCGATGCCCGTTGTTGAGGAACCGAGCGTCGGGGTTTTGGTCACGCCACCAGCGCATAAGTTCAGTTTTCCCTGTACCCATGTCGCTCCACAGTACAACCAATCCTGATTTGGGAAAATTGAAGGTAGGGGATTTCTTTGATTTGTCTGAATCAACTCCGCCAGAATTGGTAGACTCCTTCTTTCTTTGATGTCCTTTTATAGATGGTGTGAAAAGTTGTTCCTTTTCAAGATCATAAAGCTCAGGCAATTTGCATTTTTCTTCAAGAAGAGGAATGCACAAAGCCTCAGAGAGATACTTGATATTAATAGTGACATCCGGTTGGTACTTGCTTAACCCCCATTTTTTCGCCCGATAGGAGCGCTGGTAATCGGCAAGTGATTTGGCATCGTCTATAATTGCAGTTAGTAAGACATCAGCATCTTCACCGCGACCAACTACGAAATCATCAACACCTTTCTCTGGCCCCGGCAGTAATGCAACTTCACATTCAGAACCAGCCGATTCGATTGCTTTTGCAGTCCGAACAGTGGCTTGAAACACCGACCATCTGGTTTTAGAAGAAGTTTCGTGGTCAAAAAGAATTATGAACTTGCGTCCCGCCTGAGCCATTGGTACTAAGTCAGGATGCAACCGTTCATCAAAATCTTGTTTGCCCACGCGCCCGTTCCAAATTCCTGGGAGTGCGATCGCTACAAACCCCAGACTCAGCAAGCAAGCAGCTTTTTTTTCCCCTTCGCATAAGATAATTGGAATCTCTGGGTGTTGCTTTATCCACTCCCAAAATATTAGTGGATTGAGTTGATCCAGCAAGCGCAATGCTAAAAGCGAATGATAGCGCTTAATTAAATAACGCTTTGCAACTCTGTCCCAGATAGGGTTAGCGACATCAAAGTAGGTAACGCGGTTGGGGGTTTTGGGGGGTGATTCGTACTTAACTGGCTTGCCTTTTTCCCAATCAATGCGAGGGAAGTTGGGCTTAATTCTTCCCCATTCCATCGGTTGCCAGTTTTTGAATGGGTCAAGTGACTGAATCCACGTCCCACCCAGTAATAGATGCTGATATTGCCTTATGTATCCATCTGTTACCCGACCCGCATTCTTACGTGGGATTTTATCAGATATGAACAGGAAATCATAAACTGATTCTCCCTCTACATGGAAAAAGTTGCACTTAATCAACGCCGGATGAATGGCGCTACCAGCGAACAACTCATGGTATTCCGCTGCCGTGAGATTGTTTGGATATTCAGTTGGAGAGGCATTCATCGGTTCTCCCCTCGGAATTCCTTAGAGAGAACTCTTTCAAGCTGCGAAACTCTTGCTCTAGCCTGAATATTCCGAAAATTTCCCTTCGTCACAGCACAAAATTGCCGTGCGAAAGCTGCACTCGACCCCATGCGCTCTAACACTGCGCTCTTGGGGCGTTCTCTGTTTGTCATGATATTTTCCCCTGATAACTCGGTTGACAAGTTCAGAGGGGGTTGCATCAGTTATCAGTTATCTAATCTTGGACTCTACTCCCAACTGATAACTGGTAACTATTATTCGCGCTACTACTGCTTTTAACTACAAAATTCGGGATATTTCTTAACCAAACTTAACTTTACCTAAAATTTATGAATTTCGACAGCAAAAACACACCGCAGGGAATGGACTTTCCAAGCGGCAGACCCTATAATGGATCTGGTAGCGCGGTAAAAACTCTCGGACAACTTAGTAGTCGCGCCAGTGGCCAAACTTTAGCGACAACTTATTTTGTTCCTTCGAGATGAAACCCGCTCTAGATCAATATGAAATTTGCAATACGCAGAAAGCGCGACTCCTTAGTGGCGCTTTCTGCATTAAGTTCTCGTACTGTTGTATCTTCACCTCCATGCCTCCTTTCAATTAGCTTGATTTTACAGAAGTTCTGGTCGTCCTATCGTCCTACTCAGTCGAGGTAAGAGCTTTCATTCAAATGTATTAGCAGAAGATATTTGGTTTAGGTTAAGATACCTAGACACAAGCTTTTCAAAACAAACCCATTGAGTTAATCAGTGATCAAAAATACCCGCAGGCGGTGTTCCTGGGTTGACGTTGGTCAACTTCTTTCACACTTTTATGCTCAAGCTAGACCGGATAATGTACTAGAGATGCGTTAAATCTCCCTATTAAGATGTAGCATTTAAATCAATATAGCCTAGAAAGGTAATTTGAGAACCTAGCTTCAGTTAATAATTGTGAATTTTGTAGATGTTTTAAGTATTAAGGAGTAAAATATAACTTTATGTATACTTACTTACGTAAGGGAAAGTCGGCATGAATTCAAGCCAAGTTTTAGACGTAAAAAGAGTATTAGCTGTATTAGAAGAACAAGTGTTTCAATCTACGGGAAGGTATTTAACAGAAGTAGAAAAAGTTCTTATTAGGGGAGTTTGGGATAGTAAAGATTATAAAGAGATGGCAAGTGATTCGGGGTATAACGCATACTATTTGCAGCAGAAAGTAGCTCCACCCCTATGGAGTATGCTTTCAGTAATTATTGGTGATGGAGTGAAAGTAACAAAAATATCTTTGAAATCTATTTTGCTTAAGCTAGCAAAGAGCGATTATCTGAAGGAAGAGGCATCCAGATTGGATAACGATAGTTTTATTGGCAATATTAGAATTTATGGGGAACTGCCTAAAATAAAATCTTTTTATGGACGAAAAGATGAAATTAACTATTTTAAGAAACAAATTACTCTCTTTAAAGAGCGCTGTATAGTTTTTACCGGAGTTGGAGGAATAGGAAAAACTTTCTTAGCCTCTAGATTGGTTGAAGAAATAACTTTTGATTCTTTAAGCAGTATATATGAATGTATAATCTGGAAAACAATTAATCATTCGTTGTCAATTGATGAGTTAATCATTGATTTAAATAAAACTTTTGAAGTAGACATAGAAGCAAGTGAAAACTCTTTTATAGATAGCATATCTTTACTATCAAAACAGCTTCACTTACATCGTTGTCTAATAGTAATTGATGGATTTGAAAAGCTATTGTTAGCAGATGACTTTGGAAAAAGATTACAATATGAAAAATTCCTTTTAAAACTTACAGAAGGGAAGCATGAAAGCTGCATTATTATAACAAGTCAGTTGCCTTTAAAAGAATTTGCTTCTGTGACTACAAAACTACCTATTCGCTCTTTTAAATTAGAAGGTTTAGATGTAAATGCTGGAATGCAAATATTACAAGAAAAAGGTTTAACTGGGCAGGAATGTAAGCGATTAATTGAAAATTATTCTGGGAATCCATCAAGTTTAGAAGCATTGGCTGACAGAATTAATCGCTTTTTTGAAGGGAGTGTGAAAACATTTTTTAGATATCAAACTACTATGATTGATCCTCAGCTTGAAACAATGCTACATCAGCAATTTGGACAAGTTGGACTTTTAAGTAATCTTCAAAGGCAAATAATGATTTATTTGGCAGAAGAAATGTCAGAAAACTCGACTCCCATTCAATTCTCTAAACTCATTGATAATTTAAAAGAGCGAGTAGATTTCAAATTGTCAGTTTTTGAACTAATAACAGCAATAGAAGTTTTAGAACAACGCTCGTTAATTGAAATTGCTGGTAAATCAAACAAACGAGAAGCTAGTTATAGTTTACAAGCATCTATTAAGAAGTATATTTTAGTTGATCCATTGGGATTAGTCCATAAAATACCAGATACAATACAAACAAGGGAAGTTACCTTGTGGGCTACTGCATAAATCCTCTTTGCATCCAACGTCATAATGCTGATAGCGCTGAAAATTGTTTAGCATGTGGAAATCCATTGATAATAAATGGGCGTATTCGTTTGCTGCGCCCGTTGCGTTCTTTGGAGCAAAATCCATATACTTACACAGATGTCTTTGAAATTGAGGATATTGGCACAGAAGAACATCCTCAGCCTCAAATAAGAATAATGAAAGTATTAAGATGGATTGATGATTCTAAGTTAGTTGAGCTACTTAAAAGAGAATCACTCATATTACAAATCTTAGACCATCCTGGAATTCCCAAGTCTAATAGGGAAGATTATTTCACATTTAGGCTGAATGATAATCTTCTAGAACTACATTGTCTAGTTATGCATAAGTTTGAAGGAGAGAATTTAACTCAGTGGGTACAATCTTATGGACGAATTAGCCAAGAAATGGCTTATGAATGGTTATTGCAGTTGATGGAGATTCTTGATTTAGTTCATCGGTCTGGTTTCTTCCACAGAGATATCAAACCAGAAAACATTGTTCATCAACCCGACGGGAATTTAGCACTTGTTGATTTTGGTGGAGCAAGACAGCTTAGTAGAACCTACTTTGCCAAAGTCAGTACCAGTGGAGGAACTACTACAGGATTCGGTAATGGTTACGAAATAACTGCTGTTAGGACAGCTTGTTACTCTCCCTTAGAGCAAATTCATGGACAAGCCGTACCACAGTCAGACTTTTACGCTTTAGGTAGAACTTTTGTTTACTTAGTCACAGGTATTTCTTTAATTGAAATCAAAATGGACGAGCAGACAGGAAGACTAATTTGGAGAGATAAAGCACTTCACATAGATAAATTTCTGGCTGATTTACTTGATGATATGATGGCTCCTTTTGTTGGGCAGCGCCCACAAAGTACTCAAATAATAATACAGCGTTTGGAGCGCTTACCTAATCAATCAAAGTTTAATCGAATAATTAAATCAAAGCCGTTTCAACTGAGTGTGTTTGTATTAGGTTTACTAAGTATTGTTGGTTTGATATATGCATCCCTACCTCTAGTAGCAAAATATTATTTAGATTCCGGTAAAAAAGCTTATAAAGAAAATCAAATTGACCAAGCTGAGAACGATTTTCAAAAAGCAGTATATTTGAATACTAGCTTAAAATACACAGTGGCAGATTATTTTTTAAATCAAGGTAAAGAAGCTTATAAAGAAAATAGGATTGCTGATGCTGAAAAAGACTTTCAAAGAGCAGTAAAGTATGGACATAATTTAAATAATTCAGTCTCAATTTTTTACTTTGAGAAGGGTTTACAGCATCAAAATAACCCTAAGATTGCTAGAAAAAATTACGAGCTAGCTATAAAGTACAACCCGAAAGATGATACTGCATATAATAATTTAGCAATTGCGTGTCAGCAGTTATATGACTATAATTGTGTTAACAAAACTTACGAAATAATTTTTAAGTTAAAACCTAATAAATGGGAATCACATTACGGATTAGGTGATTTTTATGATGGACAGGGAGAATATGATTTAGCAGAAAAGCAATATGAAATTGCTATTAGAAGTAGCGATCAAGCTATATTTGCTGTTGCGGCTTTAGCAAGATTGAAAAATAAAAAAGGGGATCATAGAGCAGCAGCTACTTTAGCTTTAAAAGGTTTGCAGAAGACTAACAATCGGGAATTACAAGCATCGCTGTATAAAGATTTAGGATGGGCAAGGTTAATGGAAAATAAGTTAACTGAAGCCGAAAAATATCTAGAAAAAGCAACAAAGTTAGATAGCGAAAGAACAGATGCATATTGTTTGCTATCTCAAATAGAAGAATCATTAGGTCAACTTAATTACGCCAGAGCTTATATAGATGCTTGTATCTTGACTAAATCTAGCCTACCAGAAGTGTTTCGCTGGAGACAAGAACTGCTAGATCGGATACTTGATAAATGATAAGATGCTCAAACAAATTATGTTTGTAAAACAATGAAAAAGCTGATGTTTTTTGGGGGAATGTGCTGTTTAACTTCTCTAATACTAATTCATCTACCATTGCTAGCAAATGTACCGCTCATAAGAGTAAGAAGAAATCAGGTTCATTGTGATCCACAAATGGGAAGGATAATAAGTAAGGGTCACAAGCACTTGTCAGCAGGGAGCTTAATTTGTAAAGGAGATACGATAGAAGTTGTGAATGGTGATTATGTAGAATTTTTATGCTTTAGTTCTGGAAACATTTTAAATTTATCTAGTGGAACTATTCCTCTTGATAAATGTGCAGAACCTGACGAAGCCTTATCCACTTGCAATCCAACCAATACTAATGCGTGTCACATACGAAAAGGTGGCACAGAAGGGAGCGATGAGCCAACAATCATTTCTCCTTATATAGGAATCATATTTGATTTCTGAAAAAGACTACGAGATAATACGGAGGAAGA
>NZ_JAVRCK010000149.1:0-12095 GCF_034530815.1 Nostoc sp. DedSLP03 | reverse complement strand
TTTTTCTTTTAGTCCTTTTATTTAGAATACCCGGAAAGTGACAGAAGAGGGGTATATTTATACGTGTTAGTTAATACAGAAGTTGAGTTATGGATATTGAAGAAATGTTGGATAGGTATGAAGCTGGAGAAAGAAATTTTGCTTGGAGTGTTAATTGCAGCAAAACTGGTTTGTTCATGATAGCAGTTGATCTGAGTGGGGCTGACCTGAGTGGGATTAACTTGGAAGGAGCGTTTTTGGAAGCTGCTAGATTGAGAAACACTAATCTCACAGGGGCTAATCTCAGGGGAAGCAATATGTGTCAAATTAATTTGACTGGGGCTATCCTTAATGGTGCTGATTTGACTGGGGCTGAAGGGGCTGAAGCTAGTTTCTATGATACTTCTTTTGTCAGGGCTAACCTGAGCGGGGTTGAAATGAACCAATGTATTTTTCATGGTGCTAATTTCAGCCATGCTATTCTCAGGGGCGCTATTCTGGAGTACTCCAGTTTCCGTGGCGCTAACTTCAGCAATGCCGATTTGAGGGAAGTTGAAGGTTTCTATGAAAAAATTGATAAGGCTATTTTCTGTAATACCATCATGCCTGATGGAAGTATTTGGTACGACAGTATTGGGTATTGAAGACCATACAATATTGCTGTCCGCATATATTTCGTTCTTTTGGAACCCAAAATTTCATCGAGTATAAAGACTCTTTCTTCTACCTTAAAAATAGATTTTATGAACTCAAAAACCAATTCGGTTGTCTCAAAACCTCAAACTTCCCCTACCTCTAACTAAACTGCTGGGCATAAAACCGCGCATAGCGACGTTCTAGGGCTAATAATTCTTCATGGGTTCCCGATTCGACAATTTGTCCTTGTTCGAGAACTAAAATACGATCGCACCTTCTAACTGTCGATAAACGGTGAGCAATAATAAACACTGTCCGTTTTTCCATCAATCTTTCCAGCGCTTCTTGTACTAACGCTTCTGACTCAGAATCCAATGCTGATGTCGCTTCATCAAGAATCAAGATTTGGGGATTGAGCAAAACAGCACGAGCGATCGCAATTCTTTGTCTTTGTCCACCTGATAAGTTTACCCCACGTTCGCCTACCCAAGTCTTATAACCTTCTGGTAGTTGGCTAATAAATTGATGGGCATTAGCAATTTTCGCCGCCTCTTTAACTGCTTTGATGTCAAAAATATATTGTCCAAAGGCGATATTTTGGGCAATCGTCCCCGAAAAGATGATGGTTTCTTGAGGAACAATCCCAATTTGTCGCCGCAGACTATGCAACTTCACATCCCGAATATCAACATCGTCAATGAAGATTTGCCCAACTTCCGGGTCGTAAAAACGCGGTAAAAGATTCACAAATGTAGTTTTACCAGCACCAGAAGCACCCACAAGCGCGATCGCTTCACCTGGTGATACCAATAAACTGATATCTTTTAATACAGGTTCACCTGGTTTATAGGCGAAGGAAATATGACGATATTCTACCTTGCCTTTAACTGGGGGGAGAGCGATCGCATCGTTCTTTTCGATCGTCGTCGGCGGAATTGCCATCAATTCAAAAACGCGGTCAACAGATGCTTCACCCTGCTTAAATTCGTTGTAGTTGTTAGTAGTATGACCAATGGGATCGATTAACAGCGCCGCCGCCGCCAGGTAACTGAAAAAATTCGCCACTGTCAAGTTACCTTGGGAAATTTGCCAAGCTCCCACAATCAGTAACGATAACGCACTTAAGGCTTCCAAAAATCCAATGATCGGAATCTGAATCGCTTTCAGGCGTTCGGCTGAGTATTTGGCTTTGAGACTGCGTTCTGCTTCATGGCCAAAACGGGCGATTTCGTAATTTTCCGCAGCAAAAGCTTGTACCAAACGAATACCGTTGAAAACTTCCGCGATGATGGCTGATAAACCCGATACGCGATTTTGACTTTTTGAGGAATATTTGCGTAAGCGTTCGCCAAACCAGCCAACTAAAATACCCATGAGTGGTGCAACTATCACTGTTGCTAATGTTAGTTGCCAATTCAGATAAATCATGTAAATCGGAATTGCTAGCAACTGCAAAATACAGGGGATAAAGTCGTGAAATACTTTATTTACCACTTCGCCAACGCGGTCAACATCTTCGGTGAGGCGGTAAGATAAATCACCTGCTTTTGCAGTTTCAAAATAGCTGAGATTGAGCTTTTGCAGATGCGCGTAAACTTTCTGGCGGAGATGAAAAGCAACTTGCAAAGCAGCTTTTGCCATGTACATATCTTGTATAGATTGAAACAAACCTCTAACAAGAAATACTAAGGCACAGCTACCAGTTATTTGAGCGATCGCGACTACATTACCTTGGGCAAAGGGAGTTGCCAATTTCCCGGCAAGATTAATTAATACTAATGTCGCCAGCACGTATCCCAAGATGCCAATAAGTCCCTTGGTGATAGTTTGCCACTGAAGTTGAATATAAGGCAGCAGTTGCCAGTAATTAGAACGCGTTTTCAAGCTCGAAAGTCCACAGCGATATTTTACTTTGTTTGACGCTAGCAGTTTTGGGGAGTTTCTGAACACTTAACTAATTAGTTATAAACTGTTTTAGCGTTAATCGTAGAGTTTTTCGGTGTTCTTCTATGATTGAAGTGGAATGTTCATTCGAGGCGTCTTGCTTTATGAAACTGGAAGACTATTTCAACGCGCTTGCACCAGATGACATCCGACTCAAAGGAACCCGCATTGGCATTGAGAGCATTCTTTACGAGTATATCTATCGCTGCATTCTAAAAAAGAGAATTGAGAATTTAATCAAACTTAACAATCTTAAAGAGGCTTAATTATGAAAACCGAACAGGAACGCGAACAATTAATCAAAGCTATCAACTTACTGCTAAACCAAGCTTACGACAGTACCCTAGATGAAATTTATACACTACTTCAAAAAATTGAAGATGAAGAGGACGAAAACGATTTAAGAGCATATCATGCTGCTAAAAGTGATGTAGAAAATAATAGTCTTATCGCATGGGACGACATTAAAAAGGAAATCGCTAATGAAAGAAAAAAGGATGTAGCGTGACTTACGAAGTTAAATTTACCAACGGGGCGAGGAAAATGTTTAAAAAATTATCTCAAGAATTACAAGATCGCATACAACCCAAAATAGATGAGTTGGCTATAGAACCACGTCCCAATGGAGTTAAAAAGTTACAGGGTGAAGAAAACACATATCGAATTAGAGTAGGCGATTATCGAGTTATATACGATATTTTCGATGATGTTTTATTGGTAAATGTTATAGATGTCGGGCATCGTAGCAAGATTTATAAAAATGAAAGTTGACAAACAAAAAAATATTAGAGCTATCGCCTACAGTGTCTTTGTTACAAGTACTTAAACAAAATTAACTACACACAATTTATGCATGAAACCCTTATCCAGACTAAAAAATTGTATGTAAATAATTCTGTGCGACTTGCTGTCACTAGTGCGTTCTAAAAAATTAGCCCCCTCCTTACTTCTAAGGAAAGAGCTAAATTAATCTTCTTTAATTACGAATTACGTAGCTTGCTTCTCACGCCTTGGCGAGTATTACGAATTACGAATTACGAATTAATATCCGCCTTCTTCTTCGTATTCTGGCTGCCTTTCCTTGACTTTCTTAGGAATATTCACAGGTTTTGGCGCATCTTCCCAAGCATCGCCGTCTACGTCGTCATAATCATCGTATTCGTCAACGTATGGCTTACTATAGGGCTGGGCTTCATACTTTAGCGGCTGCGGTTGTTGATACCTGTCGCTGCCGGTTGCCTCGCTCCAGTTATCTTCTTCCTCATCTTCTTCGTATTGAATAGATTCATACTGCCGCGCCTTCATTACCTGACGCTGTGGCCTTTCTTCTTCCACATAGTCTTCATTCCATTCTTCTTGCGCTACGGGTTCGGGGGCGCGAACTTTTTGCCTGGGTGGCTGCAATGGCACTCCGCTAGGCAGTTGATTACCTGGTGCAACTTGGCGTGGTGGAGTATAGCCGTATTCTTCTTCTATATCTCGTTCCCAAGGTGCTTTGCCGATACCCAGCCGTTCTAGTAACCCAACTGTCAACTGATTTACTCGTTCTTCGGCTCCCTCAAACACAATCAACCGATTGGGGCCAGTGCTGACAATTTCATCTACTGAGAACTCGTAAGTACTCACAAATTGATCGGGAATTTGGGGCAATCCTAAAGAAGCAATAACTATGGAGTTAAGCTTCCCACTTTCGCCGTTGAACTTAAAGCCGCGAACTTTGCCTAATACTTCACCTGTTTCTGTAATTACTTCCCAGTTAATCAAATTACTGAGAGATTCAACTTCGATATCTTCAATGACATCTTCGTTATCAACCAGGATGACATCACCAATCTGGCTGATGTTGTTGAGGTACATATAGCGCGGTATGCCCGAAATGGAGATCAGGCTGTCTCGCAAACCAAGAGCCACAACCTCTCGTTGATCGATATCAACCCAGACTTGACTGATGATGCCTAGCCGCTTGCCGTTGTCGCGGGTAATCACCTGGGTATTTAATATGTCGGAACGCCTAATTATCTGTTCAGAGGTCATTCTATACCGAGTCCTGATCTCGAATCCGGTTTGGTTTATCTATACACTATTATTAACAAAAACTCAAGCAGATGTATTGGATGATTGTAATTTAATCCCCAAAACTTGAGTGTAAGCTCCTCGTGCTTGAGTAACGCCAATTGTGCGTTCGGCTGATTCTATCATCGGACGACGCAAACTCACAACTATAAATTGCGCTTGTTGTGACTGTTGTTTAATCATTTTAGCTAATCGCTCTACGTTTGCCCCATCTAGGAACATATCTACTTCGTCAAAGGCGTAAAAGGGCGATGGACGGTAGCGTTGCAAGGCAAAAATAAAGCTCAAGGCGGTGAGTGATTTTTCTCCCCCAGACATGGAAGCTAGGCGCTGTACGGGTTTACCTTTGGGATGTGCAACTAAATTCAATCCACTGCTAAAGGGATCTTCGGGATTTTCGAGTTGCAAGAAGCCGTCACCGTCTGAAAGAATGGCAAAAATTGATTGAAAGTTTTCGTTGACAGCATCGAAAGCTTCTTTAAAGGCAAGTTGCCGCAATGTGGTAAAGTTTTCAATTCGTAAAAGTAGTTCGGTGCGTTCCCCTTCTAGTGTCTCTAATTTTTGCGTGAGCTCCTGGAGGCGGTTTTGCGTGCGTTCGTATTCTTCCAACGCCAGCATATTCACAGGTTCCATTGCCTGTAAGCGTTTGGTAAGCGATCGCAATTCTTTCTGCAATTCTTCTAAATCTACCTTGTCTGGCACTTCCGGCAAGGGATTTGGTAATTCTGCTCCCACATCTTGCAATTGAGTTTGTAGTGTAATTAGTTCCTCTCGCCGTTTCTCTTGGGTTTCTTGGAGTTTTTGGATTTCCCATTCCAATTGTTGTTGACGCAAAAGGTGCGATCGCACTTCTTGTTCTGTGGCGTCGCGTTTTTGTTTTTCTTCGCCTAAATTTTGCTCCATTTGACTCAACGATAAACGGGTTTGGGTGATTTGCTCGTCTATCGTGGTGATTTGTGTAGAGACGCGATTCATCGCGTCTCTACAAGAGGTTTGTTGGGTTTCGTATTCGGTGATTCGCGTTTCTGCTTCTTGGATTTTTTCTTGTAAACGTTGTTGCTGATTTTCTAAATTTTTTAATCTTTGTTCGGCTTCGCGTAATGCTGTTTCGCGTTGTTGCAATTGTTGCTCTTGAATTTTAATGGTTGCCTGGATTTGTTGCCATTCACTGGGGGTTTGGGATGCTTCTAACTCTGCTAATGCGTGTCGCAATTGTTGCAACTCATTTTCTTGCCCAGGTAATTCCCGCTCTAAAATTTCTAATCGGGATTGAGCAGTGGCTAACTTCTCGCTGTTTTGGGCGAGTTGCGATCGCGTCCCCTCTAATTGCCCTGTTAAACTCTTAATGTCTTTCTGCAACTGCTCCAATTGCAACTGCTGTTCTCGCCGTGCTTGACGCGCCTCTGTTAATTCTTGCGTCAGTTTTTTGGTTTTGGCTGACAAAGTAGCGATCGCTTCTGTACAACGTTCTAAAACTCGCTCAATATCCACCAAGCGAGTTTTCAAAGCGATCGCTTCATCAGATTCCGCCGCTTCCGCATTGCCAAACCGCAACGCTGAACGTTGGGTGTTGCTACCACCAGTCATTGCACCACTGGTTTCTAAAAGTTCCCCGTCTAAGGTGACGATGCGGTATAATCCTAAATTTTTCCGCGCCGCCTCAAGGTTGGCAAATACTACGGTGTTGCCGAAAACATAGCTAAATACATCTTTGTAACGGCGATCGCAGTCAACTAAGTTCACAGCATAGTTAACGAAGCCGCTAGCAAAACGCAGCGTTGCATCCTGAGTAAATTTGGGAGCGTGAATTTTATTTAGTGGTAAAAAAGTCGCTCTCCCTGCACGCTTCTGTTTGAGCAGTTCAATCCCGGCTGCAGCGATGCTGTCATCTTCCACCACAATATGTCCCAAGCGTCCCCCAGCAGCCATTTCCAAGGCTAGCTGATGGCGGGGTTCCACCAGTCCCAACTGCACAACTAAACCGCAAACACCAGGCATTCCTGATTGTAAAATGACTTTACTGGCTTGGGTTCCTTGGACTTCTTGCTGTGCTTGCGCTTGCGCCTCAATTTTATCCAACTGACGTTGTTTTTCTCGTTGTTCAGAAAGTAACCGTTTTTGGGTTTCCTGTTGGATTTGCAGTTCTTGTTCTGTGGCTGAGAGATTTTGGGCTAAATTTTGGATGGGTTCGCTAGAGGTGTTAAATTCTGTTTCAATTTGATTACATTCAGTTTGTTTTTGGGCTAATAGCGGTTCGTCGCGTTCAATTAACTGGGTTTGCTCTTGGATTAACTGCTGTAACTGATTATTGCGTTCCCTGAGTTGTGCTTGTTCGGTGCGTTGCGGTTCTAGGGTGTGCAGCAAAGCTTCTATTTGACGGTTGAATGCTGTTTGTTGCTGCACCCAGGCTTCGGAAGCCGAGGCGATTTCTGCAGCGGCTTCGCGGGAGGTTTCTAAGGCTTGGTGGGCTTCATTTCTTTGTTGTTGGGAAGACGCGATGAATCGCGTCTCTACAAGTTGGGTTTCGGAAATTTCTTCTAGGGTATGGCGGTGTTTTTGAATCTCTTGCTGAGTTTGAGCTAGACGTTTGGCGGTTTCTTGGGAAGCTGTTTGTAATTCTGTCAGCTGACGCTGGAGTTGTTTGCGTTCTGCTTCTTGGGTGGCGAGGGTAGATTGTACCGCCAAAAGTTCCTCTTCTCCCAATGCTTTTACATGGGCATTGAGTTGTTCGAGTTCAGCAGTTTTTTGGACGATTTCGGAATTTAGGTTGGTGAGTTGGGTAGTGAGTTCGGTAAAATTGCGATCGCCTGTTTGAATTTCGTGAACTAACTTTTCTTGTTGTGTTTGCAAGGAACGCCATGATAAAACAGCTTCCCAGGATTGTTTAGCCAGAAATTCTGTGCGGAGTTTTTGATATTTCTCAGCTTTCGCCCGATCTTGAGAAAGGCGATCGCGCTGTGCAGTTAATTCCGTTTCAATAATCCGACAGCTATCTTCCTTTTCCTTCACCTCATCTAAAGTTGATTTGGCTTGGACAATTTTGCGATCGAATGCCGCCACCCCAGCTAATTCATCAATAATTTCCCGTCGTTCCCGCGCATTCATCGAGATAATGCTGGTGACATCCCCTTGGAGTACCACATTGTAACCTTCAGGATAAACCCGTAGATTACTTAGTTCTCCATGCAACTCCGTTAACGTGCAAGGTACACCATTGATATAATAATTCGATGTGTAAGTCCCTTGGTGAGTGACTCGTAGCCTTCTAGTAACACTCCACTCTCCCGATTTTGGATTTTGGACTTCGGCTTCGCTCAGTCGAGCGATTTTGGATTTTAGATTTTCTTCCCCTACTTCCCCTACTTCCCCTACTTCCCCTGCTTCTTCTACTTCCTCCCTGTCTGCCTTTGCGGTTTTGGCTAAGATATCCTCTCCCGACAAATCAAATGTCACCGTGACGCTAGCTTCAATCGAAGCACGTCCTTTAGCCGTTTGAGTGTTATTTACCAAATCCGGTAGGCGTTCGGCTCGCATTCCCTTAGAACTAGAGAGTCCCAGGCAAAAGAGCAATGCATCTAAGATATTAGACTTACCCGAACCATTTGGCCCAGATATGACAGTACACCCCGGTAGCAAAGGGACAGAAGTAGTGCCACCGAAGGATTTGAAGTTCGTAAGTTCCACGCGCTTGATGTGCACCATAGGCGCTGGTTCCCTGGGCTAATGAAGAACAAGTGTATCAACTAATTAAGAATTCGCAAGAGGGTAAGGCGGAGAATTGAAAATTATCGTAAACGCGTTGCGGTGTGCCTGCAAGCTTCACCCAAAAGGCTTACCACAGGCGATCGCTCAGTGTACGGCAAAAATTTTGATGTTGCAAACTGACCATCAAAATTTTCCCAGAGCAGATAATATCATGTATGACTAATTACTTGTAATTCAAAAATTGATCTCAAGATATAACTAGTTTGAAATATGCTCAAGGCATTCTCACACCGTCATGTGACCTGCTAAGGAACAGAAAGGAGTAAGAAAAAAAAGTAACTCAACCAAATGGTAGAGGATATCAAAAGCACCAAATGAATTTATAATATAGTAATCTTTACAATTAGAAAAACGTAGAAAGAAAGTCCTCTTTACTACCCCAATCTACTGTCTGTGATTTAGTTCTTAACCCGCAAATATTTGTAGAACTTAGTAATGAAGAAATTAATTAAAGGTCTGCGCGAATTTAAATCTAGCTATTTTTCCGTACATCAAAAATTATTTGAGCAACTTTCGCATGGTCAAAAGCCCAGAGTATTATTTATTACCTGTTCTGATTCGCGTCTCGATCCAAATCTAATTACACAAGCTCAAGTTGGTGAATTATTTGTCATTCGCAATGCAGGCAACATCATTCCACCGTATGGGGCAAGTAATGGCGGTGAAGGTGCGACAATTGAATATGCTGTTCAAGCTTTAGATGTTCGCCAAATTATTATTTGTGGTCATTCTCATTGCGGTGCAATGAAAGGGTTAATGAAGTTACACAATCTCAGCGATGAGATGCCGCTTGTACATGATTGGCTTAAATATGCAGAAGCAACTCGAAGGCTAGTTATAGACCACTATAGCCACTACGACGGAGAAGAATTGCTAGAGATTATGATTGCCGAAAATGTTCTAACTCAAATTGAGAATTTGCGAACATATCCAGTGATTCACTCTAAGCTTTATCAGGGGGAACTCAGCATTTATGCTTGGATTTATCACATTGAAACAGGAGAAGTTTTCGCATACGATCCCCAAAAGCACGCTTATGTTTTGCCTCAAGCTTTGGTTCCAGAATCAGAAATAGATGAGTCGTTCAGAGATCGGGTTCCAAATACTAATGTAGCAGTGCGTTCCCCTCAAAACCAGCAGGATGATGTTCAACCTTATGAGAAACAGTCTGTTTCTCCATTTGAATGGTTTCCAATGAGACGACTTTCTCCAGAGCAGATGGAGCGAATTTATCGAGGTTCAAATAATGGAAGTTGAAAGATAAAAATAGACCTCTTGCATAAGTCGAATAGATCCCCCTTTATGCCCCTTTATAAACTATGCGTTACCCACATCTTTCTTTACAATCTTGAAACCCATGTTCTATAACCGTCTTAGACGAGAATTTAGGCATACTTGACAAATTCGCTTTTCATCTTCTCGCTAAAACTGCGTTTTTATTGAGAATGAACAACTAACAAATCAGGGTTATAAAAACCTGAGTCAAGACTCTCGCAAATGTTAAGAAAGATCCGGGTAATGGATAGCTTTAGAAAGAGGAAAAACAAGAATCTAGTTCCCTCCCCTTTCCAAGGGGAGGGTTAGGGTGGGGTAAAACCGAAAGCTTTAGTTATTCTTTTATAGCTTTTTCACAGCATCAACTTTTGCTTCTATCTTCACCGTCTTCACACCTTGAACTTCTTTAGCCAAGGTTTCAGCTTTCTTGAGTTCTTCAACAGAACTTGCTGTACCTTTGAGAACAATTTCACCCTGTTTGTTTTCAACTTGTAACTTGTTGCTTGGTAAGCCTTTATTTAACTTGGCGCTAACTTCAGTTTTTAAGTCGCTTTTAGCTTTTGTTGCTGCTGTTTTTTCAGCATCAGTTTTAACTTTAGCATCTGTACTAGCTGCTAAAGGAGTAGTTTGTGTTTCTGGAACTTTGGCAGTTTGATTTGTCTCTGAAGCTGGTTTTGCCGGTGCTTGAGCGGCTTCATTAGTTGTGCTAGGAGTTTCTGAACCGGTTTTAGGAGCCTCTTGGCAGCCAAAAGTACCAACTACCAAAATGCTACTAACTAATAATAGAATTAGTTTTTTCATTATTTATCTCCGAATTGAGTAATTGAAGCGATTAATTGAGATGTGTGTCATGGTGAGGAGCAAATTTAAAAAAAACAATTAAAAGTGAAGTAGCAAAAGTGCTTCAGCAATAGCTCAGGTTGCTGAAAATTGAAATTTGGGCGATTTCTTGAAGCTAAGATTTTGCACTTGGTTTTGAGAAATCTCAATTCAATTTTTCTAACGGCTGCTAACCAGGATAGCTTTACACGCAGTCTGTGGCTTTCGATGAATTTAATGTAGATGCACAGTAGCTCTTTTGATGGTAGACTATGCCCACTCCACAGTAGTGACTCGATGTTATCAGATTTGAGTCAATTTGGCGATGTCTATGACGAATTTCAAACTTCAGCCTTTTCGCAATCCTGTATAAGCATTCTTACCAACAAAATGTTACTTTAGAAAACTATGGCTTACTTACAATGCCTTAAATATCAGGAAATATTAGTCAATGCCCTACCTTACTTCAGCTAGCGAAATTCGTGCCATTGTCGCTGAATATACAAACGCTAAAACATTGTGGATAGATACAGAAGTCGCTGACTATAAAAGTCGTAATCCCCGATTATCGCTGATTCAGGTATTAGATAATCCTCAAGATATGAGTGGCGATCGCGTCTATCTTTTAGATGTATTAGACAAGCCTAATATTATAGCTGAATTTATTGATAAAATTATGATAAATTCTGCCATTGAAAAAGTTTTTCACAACGCGAGTTACGATCTAAAATTTCTCGGTAGCAAGAAAGCCAAAAATATTACTTGCACTTTGGAAATGGCCAAAAAAATTCCCTATTATCTTTTGCCATTACCCAACTACCAACTCAAGACCATAGCTACAGCACTTTGTAGCTTTAATAATATCGATAAACAAGAACAAAAAAGCGATTGGGCAAAACGCCCTCTGACTGAAGAACAGATAGAGTATGCTTACCTAGACTGCATTTATCTTGCTCAAATTCACCTAAACTTGTTAGACTTACAAGCCCAAGCCAGCCCCGAACCTGCAACAGAAGACTTAAACTCGCTAAGTGCTAGATACTCGCAAGTTGAGCAGCAGTGGAAGTTGTTGAATTCAGAATTTGAGCATTTGCAAGAACGTATAAAAAAAGCCATGCAGGCTCAGAATATATCAGAAACTTATGATTATAAGCTGACTAGTTATGAACGAACTACAATCAAAGCTGCATTTACAGAATTGGCAAAGCTAGCACAAATACAAGGTATTAATTTAGATTTTCCGATTACGCTAACTCAGAAACTCCAAAAAGATTTAGGACAAAATCTAGAACAACTATCTGTAGATATTGACAAAACTACCTCTTGGCGACTAACTTCTAAAACTCCAGAGAGTGAAACAGAAGATGAGTAAATTGTTCATCAGGCTACAAATGTCAGAATTTATAGAGTGATTGTGAAGAATAAATATTTAAATTTAATAATTCTTTCCTCCTCCCTTATCTGAGAAATCTATAAACTATTAGGGAAATGTGTCAATTAACTTGAAATGATTATCAAAAGTTAGAATAATGATTGAGTTAAAGAATTAAAATCTAGGGCGTGTCATCAATTGAGCCAAATGACAGAAGCAGCCAGATAAATTG
>NZ_JAVRCK010000148.1:0-12561 GCF_034530815.1 Nostoc sp. DedSLP03 | reverse complement strand
TCTTCCTCCGTATTATCTCGTAGTCTTTTTCAGAAATCAAATATGATTCCTATAGTACAAGTTATATTATCTCTCTCTAATGATGAGCGATCGCTATTAGAAGAAAGACTTTTTTTCGATTCATCAGAACCTTCAACTCGTGACCTAATACAACTTGATAAAATCGGTGGATCGTTTAAATTTATTGAATATGAACCAGACATATACTCTCTTGAAGACGGATAACCTAGTCTATTATCAAGCTTGTGAACACCGCGAGGCGATAAAATCTGTCAAAGTGATGCCCTATAAAAAGAATTTCAACGAATAGCGATATATACTAATTCAAACAGAGTATCAACGCATGTTACTAGTAAACAATTACCAAGTGGCAGATAGATAAACAAGCTTGGATTTATTGAAGATATAGAACATAATAATTTACAAGGATTAACTGGACAGCCTGGTTCTGGTGAGGTTGCCCATATTATGAAAAAACCAATTACAGCAAGATGAAATTAGCATTAGCAAGAGAAAATTTGCCGAATTTAAGAAAACACAACAATCTAGTATTCTTAACTTTATATGAGAAGATCATTTAGAGCTAATTAGATTCATTGATGACAATAGTAATAATAGATTCTAATGAGTATCAGTAGACAGCTTACACAAATTAACCTCTTTAAGCGGACAAAAGATGGAGAATGGGATACAGGTCTTTTTGTCGGTCGTCCGTTCAGATTAAGCTATAGCAAGGCAGAAATCTTGATGGCAGATGCCTGGAAGCAAAGAGCTAAAGGTATTCCACAAGGATGCTTCTTGTTAGCTTACTATGACAATGAGCTTGATGACCCTGCAAATGTAGAAGCGATTTTACTCCGTGTTATCCAGCCAACAAAGCTGCCTACGGATCAGGATGTCATCAGTAGTATGGTCGAATATTACAAAGACAACATCCGTACAGGTACTCATCAACGGTCTCAGTTAGATACATTCACCCGCTATGAATTCTCTTTCAGCGGTTTAGAATGCTCTGTGCTTGGTTCTTTTTATATTGATGAAACAGGGATAACCCGCTTTGGTGCTGATTTAGAAAATTTCTATAGCGCACATAATTATTCTGCGATCAAGCCATCTCCAGATATCTTAAAAGCTATTGTTAATTACAGGGAAAATGGTACTCCTGGAGGAGTGGGAGATATTAAAATTGGGAAAGTTCGATATAGTTCCAGCCGACGCTTTCAACAGACTGAAATAGATGTTCCTGTCTATGTTCAGGCTCATGATTTTGCAGGAAAGCGAACAGCCTTATTTGGTATGACCCGAACAGGAAAGTCCAATACAGTTAAAAAGATTATTCAAGCTTGCGTTGAAATGAGTAACAACGCACAGTTTCAATTGGATCAATCTCATGAAAAATCTGATGAAGTTTTAAAGCCTTTTACAGAAGACAATAATCCGAAGTATCCAATTGGTCAAATCATTTTTGACATCAACGGCGAGTACGCTAACCCAAACTTACAAGATCAGGGAACAGCCATATTTGATCTGTATCAAGAGCAAACCGTTCGATATTCTACTATACCCAAGGAAGGGTTTCGACAATTAAAAGTAAATTTTTATAATGAGATCCAAACAGGATTTGAACTTATTAAGACTCACCCCTTGATTGCAGAGGATAAGACCAGGTTTGTCAACAACTTTAAGACTGTTACGCTTAATCCCCCAGAAAACTATGAAGTTGATAGATTTAGTTCTGCTGCTAAACGGTATGATCGTCAAGTTGTAGTTTATCTTTGTTGTCTCTACCGTGCAGGTTTTCAGCCTCCACAGAACATTAAAGTTCGCTTTAGTGCAAATAAAGAAATCCGAACTGCTGTAAATCAGATTGCTGGATATGAAACAGAGCCACAAGATAATAACAAACGAACTGGAACATTAGAACTTTTATTAGAACAAGCATCAGTTTGGTGGGAGAACTTCTGGAAGGTGTATACCCCCACATTAGGCACTAGTCAGAAAAAGAATTCGCGAGAAGAAAAAAACTTTGATGAAAATGAAGATGAAGAACTCAAAGAGTGGGCGGATGATGATCTGAAAGCTCTGCTAGCAATGTTAACTGGTCAAACTAAGAATGAAAAGCAGGTCTATTCTCACAACGGGTACAAAGTTCTTACTCCTGTTCGTAACCAACACACTGCTACTGTTCAAAAACCTTTTGATGAAGATATTTTGGCATATTTAAGGGCAGGAAAGGTTGTCATTGTAGATTTGTCTCTAGGGGACGAAAAAATTCAAAGGTTATTTTCTGAAAGAATTACATATAAAATATTTCAAGACTCGATTAATCGATTTATTAATACTTCTCCAAATAATTTTATTCAGTTTTACTTTGAAGAAGCACACAACCTATTTCCCAAAAAAGACGATAAAGATTTATCTCAGATTTATAACCGTTTAGCTAAGGAAGGGGCCAAACTGAATCTTGGTTTAATTTATGCAACGCAAGAAGTTAATTCAATCAGTAGTAACATTTTAAAAGCAACACAAAATTGGTTTATCTCGCACCTTAACAATGAAGACGAAATAAAAGAACTACGCAAATATTACGATTTTAGTGATTTTACTGAAGGGTTGATTCGCTTTAGTCAGGATACGGACAAAGGCTTTGTTCGCATGAAAACTTATAGCAATCCATTCGTGATTCCTGTTCAAATTGATCGTTTTCCACCCGAAGAATTTTTCACTACTTGATTATAAAAAAACTATATGGGTTACTCCAGCAAAAATAATCGTCGTCCTTTTGAGGCAGCAAGCAAAGCATCACATCATCACCTCATAAATGACTCAGAAGTGCAAGCATTGATGGAACATATTTATAAGCCACCTCGTGCAGAAGATATTCCCTTAACAAACTTGACAGTAAATTTTACTCCACCTGCTAACAACCCTGTTGAGGCTATAATTGCTGTTGATGGTGGTTATACTGAAGCTGTTATAGAAAAAGATTTTCCATCTCGGAGTATTCACTTCTTGCAATTTGGCGCATTGTTTTTTAAACAGGAGGATTTGAAGGAAATTGATTCTAGTGCTTTTATTGCACCAGAAGACATGGTAAAACTCAAAAATATCAGTAGACTTAAGCTGGCATTACCGACTAAAAATATCCGTCTCATAAATGAAAATACTTTAAAAGCTAGCGTCTTGAAAACTATCTTTGAGTTTTTTAGAAAAAATTCATTAGACGAAAATAAAAGCTTGATTGATACTTTGGCTTGGTTTATTTTTCGTCGGTACAAAGGACGACAAAGAACAGAGGAAGACAAATATTGGTTCTTAGCCACCAACCCTCTCAGTCCAGATGGCAACCCAGTAACTTTATTGGAAAAAAATATGGATAAAGATCACACCTTCTTATGTCCAGAAACAGGAGGTAAAATACATCTTACCGATATTTTTCGTTTACATGAAGTTATTGACGAGGAAACCGGAGCAACTGGAATACTAGGTTATGTTGTAAATGTTATTGAACACATGGTTATCATTCATTTCATTCGCCAATTATTCAATACTCAGCCAGATATACTCAGAAAAATACTTTTTATTAAAGATGGTTCAACAGGCTTTTTTGGTCAAACTGCTGGTTTGTATAAACCAATGCGTGACCTTATAAACTGGCTTTTAAGTAAAGAGAATATTCTTTTAGTAGGTTTAGAAAAGAATGGCGCATTTGTTGATCACGCCCAAGAAATTCAAAAAATCCTAAAAGCAGGAGAAACACTTATCTTGACAGATGAATATATTTATCGGTACATTTTGCCCGGAGCAGGAGATCCTACTCGCCCCTATGCCTCTACTTCTAATTATGGACATAAAGTTATTTTTAAAACTCACAGCGGACAAATGCACGTCGTTTCAGTACCAGTTAAGGAACTAAAAAAGACTCCTATTAAAAACGATTTACCAAATTTACAAGTTATATTAGCTAATGTAGAGGCATTGCACTGTGATATGTATGATTCAGCATTGTTTCCTGTAGCTCTTGTTAATAAGCTTGTTAGCCTCTCTGCTCATCCTAGCCAGCGCATCCTTCAAAAATTTGCCACTCAAACAATTAAATAAAAATTAATAAAGACATAAATAAAAAATCTCAATTATATATTCAAAACAAGTTATAAATATAAAGCTGAGATGATTGTCTAATAGTTAAAACTTTTGAACCAAAAATTTATCAATCAAAAAAAAACAGAAGCAACAATATTTGAACCATATTATATCCAAAATCACGGGAAATTGTATTTGGGTGATAGTTTGGAACTCATAAAATTCATTCCAGATAGCAGCCTTAATCTCATCCTTACCTCTCCTCCATTCGCTCTTACCAAAAAAAAAGAATACGGTAACGAAAGCGCTGAAAAATACATCGAGTGGTTTCTACCTTTTGCGAATGAATTTAAAAGAGTACTAGTTGATAATGGTTCATTTGTTTTAGATTTGGGCGGTGCTTATATTCCTGGTTATCCCGTGCGTAGCATCTATCAGTATGAACTTTTGGTGAGATTGTGTAAAGAAGTCGGCTTTTTTCTCGCTCAGGAATTTTACCACTACAATCCAGCGCGACTGCCAGCTCCAGCTGAATGGGTAACAATTAGACGTATTCGTGTTAAAGACTCAGTAAATGTAGTTTGGTGGTTGTCTAAAACACAAAATCCTAAAGCAGATAACAAAAAAGTTTTAAAGCCATATAGCCAAAGTATGAAGCAATTACTCAAAAATGGCTATAAGGCTAAAGTCCGTCCAAGTGGACATGACATTTCAGATAAATTCCAAAAGGATAACCAGGGTGCAATTCCGCCAAACTTACTAGAAATTGCCAATACTGAATCCAATAGTGCTTATTTCCGTCGTTGTCAGGAAGCAGGAATTAAAACCCATCCAGCACGGTTTCCTCAAGGGTTCGCCGAGTTCTTCATCAAATTCTTAACTGATGAAGATGATATAGTATTAGACCCTTTTGCAGGTTCTAATACAACCGGCTTTGTTGCTGAAACTCTGCAACGCCGATGGATATCTTTTGAAATTAATGAAAATTATGTAATGGGTAGTCGTTATCGATTTAGCCAATAACCAAATTAAGTAAAGAGTCAAGAGTGAGAAGTTAAAATTGATAACCCTTCGGCAGGCTCAGGGCATCGCTTATAACTCTTAACTCATAGCTACTCAATTAAATTTCTCCATTCACTTGCATTTGATGAACCTGATCGGCTAGCTCTTGACGACCTCGATCATCTAGTTTATCAATAGCTAACATCCCCATCAGAATAACTTCTTTCAGGGTCAAACGTGTGGAATGTGCCTGTTTTTGCACAATCTCTTTAATAATGGGACTGACACCAATCGCTGTACTAGCTCTAGCCACAGAAGAAAAGGAAACACTAATGATTCAGCCTAAATCTTAGCACTTTCAATGAGGTTATTCTCTAGAACTAAACTTAATTTAAGTGTGTTTCAACTCATACTTCAATGAGTAAACAGAAATTTGAAATTACGTATAGTGAGTTATTAAATTCTCAGTATGGCAAACCTGATACTTGCTCATTGAGGACACGTTATCGTATGATATCAATATTCTCAACAGTTAAAATTTTGCCTATTTTTTCCAAAATTTCTACTAAGTTCTCAATCGTCATATTAAAGATAAGAGCTAATTTTGATATAGCAGGGAAGTCAACTGTTGTCGTTTTGTGACGAGGCGCATAACTTGTAACTCTGCCGCAAATTACCTCACAATGGTCAGAAGCTTCTTTGAATGACCACACTTTCACTTGTGCTAGTTATCGAAGCTGTAATCTGAACTAATCACATCTTTAATAATTGTTGCATTTACACCGCTTAATTTCAGATGACAAAACGAAAATGTATACGTATTTCTGTAGCGTTCTCGGTCTAGCCAACTCTCACGCAATCGCGACAATTAACTGAAATCTAAAAACCTAAAATCTGATGTTTATTTTACATATTAGCAACATCAAAAGCAAAAACCTCTGTTCTGAGATCCTCAAAAATCACTCACTAATCGCCAGTTTGCAAACCTAGTTATATTTGTGATAACTGAGTTAGAAAAAGCGAGCGGCTGATGAAAACAGTGCTTTCAGCAGAAGTATTCGCACAAATAAGACTTGTATACCACCGGGAAAACCCTACTTTAAAGAGATCGTAAATTGTCAAATATA
Organism: Nostoc sp. DedSLP03; assembly: GCF_034530815.1. Lineage (NCBI taxonomy): Bacteria > Bacillati > Cyanobacteriota > Cyanophyceae > Nostocales > Nostocaceae > Nostoc > Nostoc sp. DedSLP03. The sequence goes on along the minus strand of NZ_JAVRCK010000148.1, from coordinate 6,349 downwards.
ATCTTATGAACACGCTTTACAGAAATATACAGCGTAAATAAGAATAATAACTTAACCGAAGTAAAATTTTCCTGAATACAGCCAATTAATGCCGTCATAAGGAAAAGCAGTGAGTAGAGGAGAGAGAAAGCGATGAGGGACCCTTATCTGTTGGCAGCAGGCTTGTTAACAGGATTAGCAATACCAGCATCGGCTCTTCCACATCTGTCAATTGTCCTGCCAGAAAGTTCTAGATTCCTGTGGGATTTAAAACAAGGTTCGCAGACAATAGTCAGTACAAAAATTATCCCCAGCGTCGATCTTTCCTTACCCGAACTCAGCGGCCAAGCGTTCCAACCCCTAAAAAGTTCGCAGCCAATAGTAAGTGAGAAAAACGTCTCTAGCGTACCAGAATTTAGCAGTCAGGGATTACCAGTATCAACAGAGTCATCACTCAACCCCAGCACCCAAGCAACTAGCCTCTTATTGACATCTGGAAATCAACTTTACTACCAAAGATTGGCAGCTCTGAAAACAGGTCAGATTTATACACGCGTAGATAGTGATAATTTGCAATCATTGTGGGAGTCGATCAAGAAACGTCAACTAACTTATGACGACTGGAAAAGTTTATTAGCTTTAGAAGCTAGAGCGATCGCTCAAGGTCAAGGTGCCAATCATCTAAGTATTTTAGTTGGTGATTCTTTGAGCATGTGGTTTCCCAGAGAAAAACTGCCTGCTGGTAAATTGTGGCTCAATCAAGGCATATCTGGAGATACTTCTAGTGGCGTTTTAAAAAGATTGGGGGCATTTTCAGCTACGCGACCAGATGTTATTTACATTATGGCTGGGATTAACGACCTACGAAAAGGCGCTAGTGATGAAACAATTTTGCATAATTATCGCCGGATTGTCCGGCGTTTACGCCAGACTCACCCCAAAGCTCAAATCATTGTCCAATCAATTTTGCCTACTCGTCTAGCAAAAATTTCTAATAGCCGTATTCGTCATCTCAACATCCAACTAACTGCGATCGCTAAACAAGAAGGTGCTAATTATCTCAATATTTATAGCTGGTTTACGGATATGGAAGGCAATTTGCGCCCAGAGTTGACCACAGATGGGTTGCACCTGTCTCAAGAGGGATATGATGTATGGCGAACGGCACTACAGCAGATAGAATACACACTCACTCAGCGTGAGAATTGAGCGATCGCTTTGCTGACACTTAAAGCGATGTCTACGACGGGCTGCGCCTACGCAATTTTTAAATTTATGGAAGTTAGTGATACTGATGCCATCAACATACGTTCTGTAATTGAATACCAATTGGCAGCTTTTAGAAAAGATGATGCCCAAGGAGCTTTTGCCTTTGCTAGTCCGGCGATTCAGGCGCAATTTGTAACCCCAGAAAATTTTATGCTGATGGTAAAAAGAAGCTATCCAGCAGTATACCGTCCTCGTTCTGTATTTTTTGAAAACATAACAACCATCCAGGGAAACATAACTCAACCAGTGCTGCTACTTGCTCCTGATGGAGTCCCGTTGAGAGCTTTATATTTTATGGAAAAACAGCCCAATAATATCTGGAGAATTAACGGTTGCTTTCTAGTTGCTCTAGAAGGTAAATAAACTCTACATTTATAGAACTAAAATTTTATACTTTAACGCCCAAGGCTTCCCTATTTAAAACCTGATTCAACTTCCCGCTACGATAACCTTCTAAATCTAAGGTTACGTAGATAAATCCAAAATCTTGAAATGCCGTAACTAGTGTTTGTAAATCGTTAGTTAATACAAACTCTTTGATTTGTTCTGGTGGTAACTCAATACGTGCTGTATCCCCTTCCGATCGCACGCGCAAATTCTCCCAACCTAGTTTTCTTAAGAAAATTTCTCCTCTACCAACTCGTTGCAACTTAGCTACAGTAATCTCTTCACCATAAGGAAACCGGGAACTGAGGCAAGGTTGAGCGGGTTTATCCCACCAAGGTAAACCGAGTTGTTGCGAAAGTTGGCGAACTTCAACCTTGGTAAGACCGACTTCTGCTAAAGGCGATCGCGCCCCTCTTTCTTTAGCCGCCTGAATTCCTGGGCGATAATCATGCAAATCATCAGCATTCACCCCATCCACCACATAAGGATAACCCAACTCTAAAGCTAAAGGTTTGAGAGTGTCGTGCAACTCACTTTTGCAAAAATAACAGCGGTTAACCGGGTTAGAAGTGTAATTGGGATTTTCCATCTCGTGAGTCTGGACGATTTTATGAGGAATCCCAATTGTTGCAGCTTGAATTTTCGCGTCTTCCAATTCTTCTGGTAACAGTGAAGGAGAAACAGCCGTGACAGCCAAAGCGCGATCGCCCAACACATCATAAGCAATTTTGGCAATCAAAGTGCTATCAACGCCACCAGAGTAGGCAATCAACGCTTGCTCCATTTCTGCAAATAGGGCTTTGAGTTGCTCAAGCTTTACTGTCACCATAACTTTCCAATCCTGCAAAAAATCAATAGCACCCAACATATTCCATTTTAGGCACGTATTCCCTACATTGAGGATTTTGTAGAATGTTGATGATGTATTAGTATATTATATTAGTATAATTTTTAACTGACATTTGATGGTGGATAATTTAATACTCAAACACCATTTGTTAAGAAAATAGTCGATGGCTCAGATTTTAAAGCAAGTAGTTTTGGCGTGTCTCGCTCATCTAAATTTTCCATATCTATTTGTAAACAACCTAAGTCAAAGGCTGTTTTGAGGTCACGTCCGTACGCTAATGATTGATAAAATGCTGTAGCAAAACTGATTGCTGATTCATCTGTAATTTCTGTAGACATCCCAACTACGCTGTCAATGTGTTGTGCAATAGCTTTTGCTTGTGGTTCAGAGTAGCAGGCATTGAGAACAACGCAGCGAATATTATCTTTTAATATAGAAAATAATTGACTGAATGCTCTGACTGAAACAGGATGGTAGTTACTAGAGTTATCTTCTAAAATAATTTCACTGTCTTCACTTCCATGACCAGTGAAATGTACTATATCAGGTTTATGACGTAGCAGAAGACCCTGTAAATCGCTGACACGTACAGCCCAATGTTGAATTACCTCAAATCTATCACGAAATTCTGCTTGACGCAGTGCTTGATCAATTGAGCGACTCTCTTGATCTAATCTAAGATGAGTAGTGTCTGAAGGATTGGCTGCTAAAAAAAGGATTTTAATCATTTTATCACTTTTAATCTTATTTAAGTTGTTAATACTATCTTTAGCAAGAGTATCTTGTTCAATTGCATTTGTTAAATCTAAAAGCACAGATACAATACGATTCTTTTCTCGCCTAATCTCTTCTGTACTTAGAATACCTTTACGTTCACTTTCTTGTAATTGGTTTAAACTAGCTGCGTGTAAAATTACTTCATTATGATAACGAGATGAGTATTTATTAGTAATTTCTGTTAGTTGCAGAATAGCATTTTTTAACTCACCCTTTTGGATTAGGTTTCTAATGTTAGTTAATTTACTCTTCATAGTTTAATCTATAGGTAAAAATAATTGATTAATCAACTGTTTTTTTAGGTATGGTATCAACGGAATATATGCTAGGCTGGCGATCACATAATATTTTCTTACTGAGATAGAATCCTTTTCGATAAAATTGTAGTAACTTAAAATAGTTACTATAGTAACAGTAAACATCACTGCTGTAAATGGAAGGGCTATTAGATTAAGTGTTTTAAATTGTGAATATATATTCGCTTTTTTATTACTTAATGCATGATAGGTAATAAACAAAGCAAATGCAAAAAAGAGAATACTTAGTATTATCTCCTGTTTAAGGCTACGTAATAATGAATAAGAGCTTAAAAAAGAAGCAATATATAAGCAGGAAAATCCAATAGCTACAATATATAATATACCCGATACACAGTCAGTTAAATAAATGTTATTAAATAAAAATATAAGTAGTATTACTAAATTACAAATAAGATAAATTGCGAACAAAACAGTTAACATATCTGAATAATAATCATAAATTAGATCCGCGTTATCTAGGGATAAATTTATTAGAAAACTTATAGAGTAGCTCGAAGGAAAGCTCATTCCTGAGTATCTATTTATTATTGATTGAATTGCTTTTGTTGTTTCTTGATCATTTTTTTGTATTGATTCTATCAAATTAGCTAAAGTGCTTATATTTCTTGTTATTAATTTATTATTTTTATTATCTATTAATTTATGAAATACTTCTATGCTATCGACTAACCCCTCTTTTAAATCTAAAAAAATCACATTTTGACAACTAAGTTTTTCTTTTAAAATATTTTTTATATTATCATTTGTGGCTAATAATTTATTATATTCTTTATTACAAATATTTTTTGTGGCTTCTTTTTCTGGTTTATATTTAAAAGCTTCTAAATATGTGTTAATATCGGTTGTTCTATATTTAGAATTATTTTGAGAATTTATATTTTCAATTGAATTTAATATTAATAAATCTATATTTAGTTTATTCTGGGGAACAACAATGTACGTCATCTTGAATGCTATAGAGTAATTAAATATTATAACTACTGAAGCAATCAAAATGACACCAACACTATACCCAAGTATCTCCAATAAGCCAAAGTTTTTGGAAACTTTACCAAATTTTTGTACAGCATCAAATATGTCATTAAAAAGATATTGCTTCAAACACCAATAAAAAAGCGCAGGTATTACAACAATAAAAAGCACCCCACTATTTATCTGCCATAAAACAGAGATATGATACGGTTTAAGAGGATAAATACTAACCAAACAAATAATCAACAAATTTGCCAGTACTACATAATAAAAAACGTAGTGTAATTTCAGTACCCATAGTCTTGGTCGGTAAAGTAAAAAATAACGGTCTCTTTTCTGCAACCATTTAGGAAATAAAATCTTATTCAATATCTTTTTTATACTTTCAATAAGTTTTTGTATCATGATTGATTTTCAAAAAGTTTACGTGTAGATTTGCTAATATCTCTAAAGTACTTCAATGAAATACCTTGTTCTAAAAAAACTTTTAACAAATCGTTAGCATTGATATTTCTATGGGTGTGAATAATAAAGCCATTACCAGCTTTTTCAATTCTTTTATAGCTAACTTTCTCCAGTAAATCCTCTATTTGTTCTTTGGATTGGTTACAATTTATCTCATAGGAATTTTCTTTTCTATCATCACCAAAGTCTTTAAATAACCCATTATATAGAGTTTTACCATCTTTAATAAAGATAATATTGTCAGAAACATTTTCAATTTCATATAAATTTTGTGAACTGATAATAATTGATTTTGGTTCAGCGACAGAGTTAGCCAAATCTCTTAAGTCTTGTAAAAAAAGCAATTGAGTATTGATATCCAAATTTGCTAATGGTTCATCTAATATAATCAATTTAGGCTTACTGATAAGTGCCTTTGCTAGGGTAAATCGCATTTTATAACCACCAGATATTTCAGTCCATTTTGCTTTTTTATATTGCTCTAATCCTAAACGAAAAGTAATAAATTCTACTTCATCTTTATTATCTTGGCCTGTAAAGCCACGAACAGCTGCTGCAAAATGTAAATTATCAAACAATAAACCATCCCACGCTGTTAATTCTTGAGGTATATAAGCTATTTGTTGCTTAATGGAATACATATCAGTCTTTATATTAGGAGTTAAACCTGGATAATGTAACTCTCCTGCACTTGGTGCTAACTTTCCTGCAATTATTCTTAAAAGAGTTGTTTTGCCATTACCATTTTCGCCAACAATAGCTGTTATTTCACCTATTTTTAGAGTTAGATTTACACTAGATAACTGGAATTTGACAGAGCGACTTTTATAAGTCTTATAAATTTGTTCACCTTGAAATACAATTGAATCATTGGAAATGCTTTTCTGTCTTCGGATTTCTATGAATTGCTCTTTATGTATTTCGAGTTGCGTTTTGTTCCTGTTTATCTCATCTAGAGGCTGTAAATTATAGAAGTCAGTTTGTAATTTTTCAGACTTGGATTGTACTACAATAGTATTTTCGTGCTTAGGTATATCTTGTATTTCTAATTTATACTTGTCGCAAATGGATATAGCAACTTCCACAATTTGCTTTCTTAATTTTCTTTTTTTATAATCTATATTGTCTGTGTTACCAGAAATACGCTCCTCATCGCTTAAATCTTTGTATGCACCCCGAATATCGATAATTTCTGCTCTATAGTTTTTACTATTAGAAAAATCTGTTTCCAAATCCATTAATCGCTTCGTTGCTGCATTGAGATCATTTGAGGCAACTAAGGTGATTTCTAGGAAAGAATTTACCAATGGAGGTAAAATGTACCCTTGAT
>NZ_JAVRCK010000147.1:0-12578 GCF_034530815.1 Nostoc sp. DedSLP03 | reverse complement strand
GTACATAAATACTATTAATTAGTGATCGCGCTGTGCCAGTTGCGTAAGTCCTGTTCAAGTTTTCTCACTCCGAGAATTAGTAATACTACATCATTAATTACCACTCTTCATCCAAGGAAAGTGGTGATTTCTCTTGTGTATTTTTGAGGGCAAGGGTTGCTAACAGCAACCCTTGCCCTCTCCCCCCCTGTAATGATTATCATTTTTATTGGTTGTATATTTTATTATGCTTTGAATCATAATATGAGAAAAATTTTGATCCATAAATTAGAAAAAAGTTAACGAAATTTCAGGCTTTTGCGCCAATCACAAAATTAAACTTTGCATTCATACATGAGAGAGAGTTTAAATTGTGAAGCATAACTAGAGAATGAGTTTAAAAAACATAATTAGACAAAACTTGCACAAAAAATCCCTGAAAAAATTGTTCTAACTTAAACTTTCAATTCAAAATATGGTTCAAATGCTCATGTTATGGTTCAAAACTTTTGTTTTAGTAGATATTTGAGTAAAAATCAAATATTTCATTGTCCAAGTGATCGCTGTGTTGTTAGGCGATCGCTAACCTCAAATAGTAGCTGAATAATAATGATAATCAAGTCGAAGTATTTATACAAACGTTCCTGTTAGCAGTCTTTTTATCCCCCTACACGATAATCATTATTAGTAAAAAAACTCGAATATTAAAATTGAACTATAAACTGGATACCCATTTCTGAAGCATATCATGGGTTAAAATCTCAATTTTTAGTTCAAATCACATTTATTTCTTGGAAGTCCCACACGGTGCGTCAGTTTGCCCGCGCGATCATCATGCCGAACTTGAAGCCGCCTATCCGCTCGGTGGCAGATGCGGCAGCCTATCGCGATCGCATCCTCGCCACCATTCCAGAAGGCCAACAGTTTGAGCCATTGATGACGCTCTATCTCACCGACAACACCAGCCCCGACGACATTCTCCGGGCGAAAGAATCTCAGTTTATCAAAGCTCTCAAGTACTACTTAGCCGGTGCAACGACCAACTCAGACTCCGGTGTGACGGATATTCAAAAGCGTGATCGCGTCTTTGAAGCAATGCAGCAGGTAGACATGCCGTTATTACTGCACGGGGAAGTGACCGATAACGATGTTGATACGTTTGATCGCGAGAAGGTGTTTATCGAGCGACATTTAATCCCTCTTAAGCAGCGATTTCCCAACCTGCGGGTGGTGCTTGAGCATATCACCACTTCGGATGCGGTGCAGTATGTCCTGTCTGCCAACACCATCGCAGCAACAATTACGCCACAACATTTGTTGTTTAACCGTAATGCCCTGTTCAAAGGCGGCCTTTGCCCCCATTTTTATTGCCTGCCCATTTTGAAACGGGAGGAGCATCGTCAGGCTTTGTTGCAAGCGGCAACATCGCTTAATCTGAAGTTTTTTCTGGGTACCGATAGCGCTCCCCATACCCGCACCAGCAAAGAAAGTTCCTGTGGCTGCGCGGGATGCTTTTCGGCTCTGCACGGAATGGCACTAAGAAAAGCTCTAAGGTATGTGGGATAAGAGCTATAGCTTGAAATGCCGGACGAGCAGTAATGGCATAGGCAGGCGATCGCTAATAGAGGGATGATGTACAATTGCCCAAAAGTTTTTGGAGGTAAAAAAAGCTTACTCGTCCGTGAAATACTGTTTTTGAGACGAATAAGCCAAAACCAAAATTACTACTACTGTGACACTAAGAGTACAAATCCTCAAGGATAAATTTAATTCATATTTAGGTTTACCTTTCAAAGAACTATTGCCAGAGTCTGTAATAAGACAAGCAATTTCCGAATTAAAAATTAAATACAAAAAGCGGTTATTTGATCCGTTTGTAACATTGTGGGCATTTCTATCTCAGGTTCTGGATACCGACAAAACTTGCCATAATGCTGTGAGTAAAATAATTGCACATCTAGCAGAATCAAAAGTAGAAGTTCCCTCAACGGATACTAGTGGATATTGTCAAGCCAGAGCAAGGCTCCCAGAGAAATTATTAGAGAAACTTTTCAATTCCTCAGCACGAAATCTAGAAGAGAAAGTGACAAAAGAACATTTGTGGTGTGGTCGCAATGTCTTAGTAATAGACGGTTCAACTGTTTCCATGCCAGACACCATAGAGAACCAAAAAGAATACCCTCAACCTAGTAGTCAAAAAGGAGGATGTGGTTTCCCAATTGCTAAGATTGGTGTGATATTCAGTTTGGTGACGGGAGGCGCTGTTGCTTTGTGCATAGATGTCCTGAACACTCATGATATTAAATTAGCGAGGAGGTTGTACAGTTTTCTCAAACCAAATGATGTACTTTTAGGGGATAGAGCTTTTTGTGCTTATGCCGATATGGTTGCTATTACCAAACTTGGTTGTGATGTGGTATTCCGTAAACATCAATCTCGGACAACAACCATGCGAAAAGGAAAAGTTGTTGGCGATTGTGACAAACTTGTTACTTGGTATAAACCTAAAAGATGCCCGCAAGGATTGAGCTTAGATGAATTTGATGCTCTACCTTCTGCCATAATTGTACGAGAAATTTACTACTACATTGTGATTCCTGGTTTTCGCACTCAACAAGTCAGTTTAATTACTACTCTATTGGATACAACAACTTATCCTACTCTCAAAATTGTTGGGCTTTATGGTAAACGTTGGGACATTGAACTAGATTTAAGGCATCTTAAAACTACTTTGGGAATGGATGTTTTGCGCTGTAAAACCCCTTCAATGGTACGCAAAGAAATTTATGTTTATTTGCTTGCCTATAATTTACTTCGTAGTTTGATGTGGTCTGCGGGTACTACTTACGGTAATCCTCCGTTACGCCTATCACTGCAAGGTACTCGCCATCATTTAAATAACTTTATTCCCAAATTGTTAGCTGCAACTTCAACAAAACGTCTTCAAATTTATTGGACTTTACTTAAAGTTATTGCTCACAAAGCTGTGAGCGATCGCCCTGGAAGAAGTGAACCACGAGTCCGTAAACGTTGCCCAAAAGCTTACCCCTTAATGACCAAACCCCGGCACGAATTACGAAATCTTTTACAAACTGCTTAAACCACAAGTGTTTCAGCTTTTCTTAGTGCCATTCGGGTGTAAGTCTGTGGTCTGTGATTGGCTATGTGCTGTGTAGATCGAGAAAGCTTTGGTAAAGAGTTGAGTAATTTATGCTTTAGATTTCGTCTCACCAGCTTTTTTAGAGGCAGCAATTGCAGCAACTCCAAACAATAGACCTAGTAGGGAAGTGGGTTCAGGTACTGATGTAGATGAAGAACCCAGGATAATATTGGCAGCAGAATCTTGATAGATGTATGTTCCTGCCCGTCCCACTTCACCTGTTAAGGTAATTTCAGAGCTTGAAGTTTTTTCTAAGGTATATCTTGGAGCATCAAAAGCAATGCCAAAATCAACTACTAAATTCCAATTCGACCTAGAATCAAGCTCAAAATTAACATTTGGGGTTAAATTACCGCCATTACTAGATCCTGGATTTAAATTCAGGTCTAGATTGTTGACGGATAGCTCCCAATCACTCAAAATCCCGGACTCTGAGTAAACTACAAATCCCGAATATTCATTCTTATAAGCAAGATTCTGATAAGTAATTGTCTCATAATTGCGCGCTAAGGCGATCGCTCTTTCTTATCCCGACATCGGCAACACCTCTTCACTTAGCAAGGTGTAAAATTCTGGTACTGCCGACTCAAGCTTACGCAGCTCATTTGCCGCGACCGTCTCCAACTCCAGCACCGTCTCCCAGCGCAAATCCCCAGTCCATCGCTTGAGAATGCCTTTAATCGCGTCCACTCCACGAGAAATACCAGAGCGAAGTATTTCTACACAGTGGAGTAGCGTAGTGCGATCGGTCGGAGGCGACTCAAATTCGGTAGTATCCTCCCCTCCTTTATGGGAGTTACCTATAGCATTAAGGGGGGGGGCGGATACGGGCGGGTGATCGGGGTTTACGCTATACACAGCAGGGGTTTGGGTAGCAAAATGGGTACGTTTTGCCACGCGATGAGCAATTACCTGTTGAGCAAATTCCAATTCCTTTTTAGATAAAGAGAAAAGTTTCACCTGTTGACCCCGTTTACCCTGCTTGCGGAAGGTCAACTTTAGCCCCAGCTGCTCGACTAAAGTACCGAGTAACCAAATAGGTTTACAGTCACTGGGGATGGTAAACCCAAGAATTGCCTTCACGTGAGCAGCACAATTAATGGCGATCGCCGTCATCTTGAGTAAGGTGGAATCGTCGGCGATAACTTCATCACCCCTGACTAAAGAAGTGAGAATTTGATGCAGCCCCAGGTTAAACCTAGCCAGCCACCGTGCCGAATAATTGCCCCAGTCCATGCACAAAGGTAAATTGTCCCGCTCTGTGCGGTCTTTTTGAGCGACAATTTGGGGCGGGGTGGGATAACTTCGCCCAGTTTTGGGGTCAACAATTGATTCATCGGGCTTTGCTAAAATTGCCTCAAGTCCGGCTAAGGCTCCTATTAATCGACCGCCTTTATCAAGTTCCACCAGTGATTCGGTTACTTCGATGCCGTAGGAATCAAAGATACGAAACTTTTCACATTCAAAAATTTCGTTAGGGTCAAGGTAATCTTTGCTTTGACGGGCGCGGTACTCACTGGCTGTAATATTGTTAGCCTTGGCAACAGCCGAATAATGGGCAGTGTCCAAAGCAGTCGCCGCATTTTTCATGCGTTCAAGAGATTGGTCATCATCGTCACTGCCCATACATATAAATGTATTGCCCATTTCAGTGAGGAGCGATCGCAAATCATCGCGGAGATTATTCAGAGAATAGTGGCGGTTGGCAAGAATTTGGCAGTAAGCCTCAAGCGCCCAATTTTTCTCGGCTCCCCGTTTGCCTGTTTTACGGTCAATCCGCAACAGAAAAGCAGTCATTTCATTGGTTTGGAGGAGGCGCTCTTTGATTTTGGTAGCATTGGTATCTTTGTAACCAAATGGGGGGCGCGGGGCCACCCAAATATGAAAGGGGACTTTTGGACGATAACGGTAAAGCTGTTGGGCGCATTCAGTAGCAGTTTGGGAAACGCCGTGAAACACACCAAAAACTAAGTCAAAATGATATTCAGAAATATCGACACCAGTACCGAGACTGGGAGAGGTGAACAAGGCATCAAAGTTTTTGACAGCGTTGGTGATATCTTTGATGAAAGCGACATTCTCATCACTGCCAGAATTGTCTGAATGGACAGACCAAATGCGCCATGAAGCCCTACGGGCTGGGCAAGGGGTAAGGGGTAAGGGGGAAAGGATGGAGGAATCTGTTAATTCTTCCTTTACCCCTTCCCCTTTAACATGCACCCCTTCTCCTACCTTTTCGTACTTGATAGTAAAGGATTTGTCGAGTTTTTTGATAAAACGCTTACTGTCACTGGCAACCATAACTTTTTCTCCAAGCATCAACGCTGCCGAGATTTGGGCGACTAGGGCGCTAGAATTATCCCCCTCGTACCAGTAAATTGTGCGTGAACCGTTTCGCCATTCGTTTTTAATGATGTACGGGACTTCACCTTTTGGTCGCATTGCAAGAAAGAAGTTTACCGTTAAATCATCCATGTGTGCATCGGCAATCACCACTAACGGCGCGTTGTATACTATATATTCCAGTACCTCCAAAATGGCGGCGCGATGTTGTTTGCAAGTATTACTGTGCAGCAGGTGGGTAAGGTATTGGCAGGCTTCATCTATAAATATGCAGCCGTAGGTGAGAGACTGAGTATTCAGCTTATGCAAGCTGTCAATAGTAATACTAAGGGCTTGAGCCTGGGCTAAACCTGCGTAACCCAAGTCGGAGTACATGGCTGTCTGCAAACGTTCGGCAAGATTTTTCAACAAGTTAACCCGATGTCCATTGTTGAGAAATCTGGTATCAGGATTTTGGTCACGCCACCAGCGCATGAGTTGGGTTTTACCAGTGCCCATGTCGCTCCAGAGTACGACTAGTCCTGATTTTGGGAAATTGAAGGTAGGGGATTTTTTCGATTTGTCTGAATCAACTCCGCCAGAATCGGTAGACTTCTTGTTTGGAGGATGTCTTTTTATAGATGGCGTGAAAAGTTGTTCCTTTTCAAGATCATTTTGCTCAGGCACTCTCAAGCATTTTTCTTCAAGTTCAGGAATGCACAAAGCCTCAGAGAGATACTTAACATTAATAGTGACATCTGGTTTGTATTTACTTAGTCCCCATTTTTTAGCCCGATACGAGCGTTGGTAATCTTTGAGTGATTTGGCATCATCTATAATTGCAGTTAGCAGGGCATTGGCATCAACACCGCGACCAACTACAAAATCATCAACGCCTTTTTCTGGCCCCGGCAGTAATGCGACTTCACATAAGCAACCAGCCGATTCGATTGCTTTTGCAGTGCGAACAGTGGCTTGAAACACCGACCACCTGGTTTTAGAAGAAGTTTCGTAGTCAAAAAGAATTATGAACTTGCGCCCCGCCTGAGCCATTGGTACTAAGTCAGGATGCAACCGTTCATCAAAATCCCGTCTTCCGACTCGCCCGTTCCAAATTCCCGGAAGTGCGATCGCTACAAACCCTAAACTAAGCAAGCAGGCCGCTTTTTTTTCGCCCTCGCATAAGATAACCGGAATCTCTGGATGCTGCTTTACCCACTCCCAAAATATTAGTGGATTGAGTTGATCCAGTAAGCGCAGTGCTAAAAGTGAATGATAGCGCTTAATTAGATAGCGTTTTGCAACTTTGTCCCAAATACAGTTGCGAATATCAAAGTAGGTAACGCGGTTGGGTGTCTTGGGGGGTGACTCGTATTTGACTGGTTTACAGGAGTGCCAATCAAAGCGCGGGAAGTTGGGCTTAATTCTTCCCCATTCCATCGGTTGCCAGTTTTTGAATGGATCAAGTGACTGAATCCACGTCCCACCTAGTAATAGGTGCTGATACATTTTTATGTATCCATCTGTTACCCGACCCGCATTCTTACGTGGGATTTTATCAGATATGAACAGGAAATCATAAACTGATTCTCCCTCAACGTGAAAGAAGTTGCGCTTAATCAACGCCGGATGAATGGCGCTACCAGCTAACAACTCATGGTATTCCGCTGCCGTGAGATTGTTTGGATATTCAGTTGTCGCTGCATTCATCGGTTCTCCCCCCAGAATTCCTTGGAGAGAACTCTTTCAAGCTGCGAAACTTTTGCCCTAGCCTGGATATTCCGAAAATTTCCCTTCGTCACAGCACAAAATTGCCATGCAAAAGCTGCACTCGACCCCATGCGCTCAACTACAGCGCTCTTGGAGCGTTCTCTATTTCTCACGATATTTTTCCCTGATAACTTGGTTGACAAGCTCAGAGGGGGCTGCATCAGTTAACAGTCAACAGTTGACAGTTATCAAGGACTGTAAATTCCAATTGATAACTGGTAACTGATAACTGTTATTCGCGCTGCTACATCTTTTAGCTACAAAATTCGGAGTTTTTTCTTAACTAAATTTAACATTTCACTACTTAAAGAATTTTAACAGCCAAAAATCCGCCACCAAAAATTCGACGATCTGGTGACAACCCCTGTATAATAGGGAAAGCAGCGCGGATTTAACTCAGTCGGACAATTTTTGTGGTAATCTTAGTCGCCAAACTTTAACAACCACTTATTTTGTTCCTTCGAGATCAACCCCGCTCTGAGGTTATATGAAATTTAAGATTCGTACAAAGCGCGACTCCTTAGTGGCGCTTTGTGCGTTAGATGCGGGTATTGTTGTAAATTCTTCACCTCTATCTCCTTTACGTAACTATTCAGCTTGATTTTACACAACTTATGGTCTTTCCGTATCTAGCGAGATTCTGATTTTTGTTTGACTCCTCCATATTTACCAGCGTTTGTTCCAGCTTACCCTGATTGGGTAATCGCTTTTTCAAGAAGTAGCACCTAACGCAGAGGTGGTTTCTGCCTTGGGCTTGCGCTCGAAAACTTGTATGTTGGGTTTCTCTAACACGAAACTCTGTTTTGCTTGCTGTCCAAGTTTACCTACAATTGCTCCTACCCATTGAGAATAATTACTTGCAGCATCGGTCAGTTTCTTCCAAATCTTTACTTTAATTGTGGCTGAAATAATTTGTCTGTCGCAGTCTAAGTCAAAATGCTGCCAATCGTTCTCTATGTTTTTAGGTTGTGGCAGTTCATTGATTTTAATTGTGATTTCTAGTTTGCCTGCAATCATAGCTACCTCTATTAAAATGTGAGCGCTAATTCTGGTGAAGCATTAGATGTATGCACCAGTCCTGGTATATTTTTCCTAATATATTTTTTGACTATAGGTTGAAGAGTAAAACTACTTTCTTCAGAAGCAGAATCTTTAATAGTTTCAATTAAAAACTGCTTTTCCAACCCTTCTAATGCTGTAATTAAATCTGATACTGATAACGATATTGATTCTTTTTGATTCAAGCCATTTAATAAACTAGTAAACTTAACAGGTTTTGAGTTTAAAGTTAACTCTTCTGCTATATAAATCATAATTTCTTGTTGAATTTTACTTAATAAGTAACCAAAGGCTTTATCAAGCATTGCTTGAAATTGGCTACTGAAAAGTGTAGTTCTATTTTCAAAAAACTTTTGAACACTTCCGCCAAAAAAGTGGTGAATTCTGGTAACTACCGTCTTTAGCTCTAAAGGATTGCCGTAGTAAATTTTAATTAATTCGTTGCATTTCTCTTCGTCATCCAATCCTTGATCAAAAAGAAGTTGCATTGCAGCATCAGTCTCTAAACCTTTTATTTTTAGATATTGAATAGGACGTCCTGCTATTATAAGATCCTCAAATTCATCAGGAAAGACTCGATTAGTTAAGAGCAAGCAGCTTTGATCCATTTCCTCTATTAATCTGCGAAAAAATAGTTTGTACTCTAAGTGTTGCTCTAAATTAGTTGTTTCAAACAAGGAATCAGATTCATCCAATACCAAAAGACATCGGCACGATTGCATCTGCTTGATCAGTGCTGAAACCATTGCTTGAGTAAATTTAGGTGAGTCTAGCTTAGGCTCTAAAGGTTGGATTAGCTCTATTAGTTCGGTTATAAAGTCTTGAAACAGTGGTGCATGGGCAACTGATTTCCAAATTATGCAATCAAATTTTGGTTTTGATTCTACACTAATCTCTTGTATTAGCTTTGCAGCTAATGCAGTCTTACCAATGCCTGCTACCCCTACTAACGATACGCAGCGTTGCTTTATTATTAATTCTTTTAAGCAAGATAGTTCTCCTGCGCGTCCATAAAAACTTGAGATATCAGGAGGTTTACTTCCTATAATTTGTATCCAATTTTTGACAGGGAAGCTTTTTTCTTCACTAGTAAAAGCAGATTGAGGATAATACTCTTGTGCAAGTTGCTCTAAAAAATTCCGTACATTCTTTTTAGTAACTCGCTTGCCATTTCCAATTGTTTTTGTGAGTATATCCCATAACCGAGTAGCTACGCCTCGTTGTAAGTAATTGACGCTGTAAGCTGAATTTTCTGCTATCTCTACAAACTCACGGTTATGCCACGCTCCCCTCATAATAAGTATCTCTGGTTGAGATAAGTATCTACCTCTTTTGGCAAGCACTAAATCATTGACTATTACTAAAGTTTCATCAAAACTTACTGTCACAGAAGAGTGTTTTTGCTCTAAAAGCTCTTGTTTCTTTGAAGCAAGGGGAGAATAGACTGGTGATTTTAGTATTTGGACAGCATTAGAATCCATAGTTATACTCATTCTGTTGTTCGAGCGAGCGACCAACCCCATACGCTTTTTCTCAATGCAACCGCCAAGTAATAGTTTTAAATATAACTCAGTGATACTTAATTTCTCTACTTAATAGCTGTTTGCTCCAAACAAATAATAACTCAAGTCACCAATTATGCAAAGGGGACGAAAGATAGAGTAGAATCATTACTTACGTACATCTTGAAAAAGTAGTTAATAAAACTACTGCCGTCACTAGATCGCAGTAGCAGTTATCAAATTGATTACTTTAAATGCTGCTGTTAAACTACCATCGATACACAAATATTAACAAGTTTCCTAGTTCTTCTTTATTTTGAAGTTATAAAATATACTTAATTTATCGAAAATGACTACTCAAAATTTTAAATCTTCACTTACATTATCGTTGATGGGAAGAAAGACTAGATTTGGGGTAGGTAGTTTATATCTGGCTATCCTCCGGCGAATGTGAGTTACTGTATAAATCCCCTATGCGAGCAACGTCAAAATCCTAAAGACATTGAAGAATGTCTTTTTTGTGGTACTTCGCTGCTAATTAATAACCGTATCCGCTTGATTAAGCCATTAAGACCGCTGAATGAAAATCCATTCAGCTATACTGAAGTTTTTGAAGTAGAGGACGCTGGGACTCAATGGAATCCCGTCCGCAAGCAGCGAGTTATGAAAGTTCTGAAATTGAACTCGCCGAAACTGGTTGAATTAATCGAGCGGGAATCTCTTAGTTTACGACTAATCCATCATCCAAATATTCCCAAAAGTACCTTAGATGACTTTTTCACTTTTGTTCCTGTCAATACTTCTTTAACCTTACATTGCTTGGTTATGGATAAAATCGAGGGACAGAATTTAGAGCAATGGATAGAATCTAATGGGCGTATTTTGCAATCTCAAGCATTAGAATGGCTAAAAGAATTAGTTGAAATTCTTGCCGCAGTACACCGGGCTAATTTTTTTCATAGAGATATTAAACCTTCTAATATAATTCTCCAGTCAAGTGGTCAATTAGCGTTAGTTGATTTTGGTGTAGCACGGCGAGTAACTAGTACTTATTTAGCTAAAATAAGCGGAAGTGGAGGAGACAGCACGTCTAGAGGAGGAAAATATGAAATTACATCTGTTGGCACACCTCGTTACTCTCCGCCAGAACAAACTGATGGACAGGCAGTACCGCAATCAGATTTTTATGCTTTGGGTCGTACTTTTGTCCATCTACTTACTGCAATTCAACTAATCGATTTACCTACGGATAAACAGACAGGAAGATTAATATGGAGAAACAAAGCACCGCAAATTGACAAACCTTTTGGTGATTTTATTGATGAGTTGACGGCTCCTTTACCAGGGCAACGTCCGCAAAGTACTGAAGTTATCCTGCAACGATTAAAATTACTTCCTCAGCAAAGTAAAATTTATAGATTAACGAGGTCTAAAACGTTCAGAGTTAGCGCAGCAATTGGATTTATGATTTTGACAGTCTTCGTGACTTTCAAAGTATTATTACCATTAAGAGCTAAATATTTACTGTCTCAAGGGGAAAAGGCTGAGGCAGCAAATAATTTTCAGACCGCACAAGAGTTTTTTGACTCAGCTATAAAAATTAATCCTCAAGCCAGATACACAATTTCCAAATTTTATTTTGAAAAAGGACTTCGTAGTACGAAGAGTCTAGAATTAGCTAAAAGATACTATGAATTAGCAATTAAATATAATGACACAAATGTAGAATCATATAATAATTTAGGTATTGTGTGTAAACAATTACAAGATTATCGCTGTGTAATAGATAGTTATGAAAAGGCTTTTAAGTTAACCTCTGATAATTGGGAAGGGCATTATGGATTGGGAACTTATTACGATGAACGAATGAAATATGATTTAGCGGAGCAACAATACCAGTTAGCCATAAAAATTAATAGACAAGCGATAATTGCTATCAATAATTTATCTAGAGTAAAAATTTTACAAGGTGATTATAATACAGCAATTTCTCTCGCCCAAGAAGGACTACAAAAAACTACAAATTCCAGATGGCAAGCAGTTTTGTATAAAAATTTAGGTTGGGCAAAATTTGAGCAGAAGAAATATAGCGAGGCAAAGCGATATTTAGAGAAAGCAAAAGAATTAGATATTCAAAAAACATCTACCCACTGTTTGCTAGCAAAAGTGCAGGGAATTTTAGGTGATTTTGATAACTCTTGGCTTTCCTGGGAAGCCTGTTTGCTAACTGAATCTAGAGAACCAGAAGTTTTCATCTGGCGAGCCGAAATAATAGAAAGAATTAGACAAAAAGCTCCTAATTTAATTCAAGATTAAGCTTCTTGAATTTAATAGCCTCTCAAGAGTAACAAATTATTATTACAATTTACAATTCTAAACACCTTTTTTTATCTCTCTAATTCTTGTATGCTATTAACTTGCATATAACTATATAAAACTTTTGATGCTGAGTACACAGAGGCAAAAGAGCAAAATTGGGAGAAAAGTCTACATCTGCCAAATTTTAGTAGTTGCATCAACGATACTTCTTTTAGGTTGGAGCAATGCGTGGGGTCAGGTAAAGCCAGAAGCAAAACGTAGATGTAAGGTTATTGGTCGAGTTACTAGCGTGAGCGATCTTCGCTGGCGAGTAAATAGCTTATTGTGTTCAGGAGATCGCATTACTCCAATGAATGGACGAACAGTTAATACTTTATGTTACTTGAACGGAGAATTTCTAGATTTTAAACAAAGTATAGGACTAGTATTTGATTTCTGAAAAAACTCCGTACATCTGGAGAGATAGA
>NZ_JAVRCK010000146.1:0-12888 GCF_034530815.1 Nostoc sp. DedSLP03 | reverse complement strand
TGGGCTGCTGATTTTATCACCCAGTCAGTTTAAAAGATGTTGGTAATGACAAGCTCTTAAAAGGGTGGGATTGAAACAAGGACGCTTTATACCTTGTTGCACTCTCCACTCGGTATAATTATTTCTTTTAAAGTGGGCTTTATACCCACAACTAAAGTTTTTGTTAATACTTCTTTCCTTCTGCCCCCTGCCTTCGTACTTCTGCCTTTCTTTGTAAGCGAAGCGGAAAGCGAGTCTACGTACTCTGTAAGAGTTGCAAGCTACGCTTTTAGCGTCTCGTAGAGAGCGTCTTAATTCAGAAGAGCTGAATTCTTCTTCAACAGCCCTGAAATCAGAACTGATGATTTTTGGTTTTGACTCGCTGATACAGTTCTTCCATTGTTTCAATAAAGGATGCATCATTGTGCCAGAAATCAGGAAAATCCCCTTGTTTCTTAATCAAAATTGCACAGATACTACTTGGAGTCGCCACTTCAATAGTTTGTGGTAATCGCTTTGTGCCTAACCAAAATTCTCTGGCATTTGGCATTTGGTTAAGAGATTGCTTTTCTAGCTTAGTGTACAGCGAATTAGAAAGTTCTAAAGGAATTTTCTTAGTATTCAATTCTGACAAGAGAGCTTTTCCCAAAGGAGAATCAGCTAGTTTGGCTTGAAGTTCTGCTTTCGATAATCCCCGTAATTCAAATAATAACCAGGGATTATTATCTAATTGAGAAGCCACTAAGTAGTAAACTCCAGCAATGTGCTTACAGAGATTAGCATAATCTGGGCAAGAGCATTTAGTTTTGAAATCCTTACTACTATGGGGCAATAAATGTAGTCCCAAATTAGAAAAAGTATCTTCAATATTTTCTGGGACTTCATTTAGCAGCAATCGAGAAATGATACTGGCTTTAGAAGAAAGCTTTTGGATAGCTTCATGACAACGGGTTTTAGCAATAGGTGTAATCTGAATCTCTATATTATAAGTTGGTTCTTTGTAAACTCCAAAATAGGGATTAACTGAGCCTCTGACTTTGGCAGTAATTTTATTTAAGTCAATCTCAAAGCTTTTGACTTTACCACCGCTAGCATAAGACCGTCCTCTTTTGAGTCGGTTATCATCTGTAAAAGCTTCTAGTGCTTGAATAAAGCGATCGCCCCACCAAGTTCGACTAAATTTCGCCATGATATCTACTCCAAAATTGCACTCTTATTCAATGAAATCAACCGCTTAAAGGCTTCATTATCTAATTCAGTGAGCCAAGATTCATCGCTACCAACAACAGCATTAGAAAGTTTTTTCTTATCTTCAATCATTTGGTCAATTCTCTCTTCTAGAGTTCCAATAGCAACAAATTTATGCACAAAGACATTCTTTTTTTGACCAATACGGAAAGCACGGTCAGTTGCTTGGTCTTCAACTGCTGGGTTCCACCAACGGTCAAAGTGAAAGACATGGTTGGCTTTCGTGAGGGTGATACCTACGCCCCCTGCTTTCAAGGAAAGGATAAAAACCGATGGTTCTGTATTTGGGTCTTGAAATTCGGTAATCATTTGTTCTCGACGTGAACGACGGCAGTATTTGTTGTTAGTGGGTTATGCTGACGAGGATAAAAGCAAGATTCAATTAGAGAATCAGCAATTTGTTTGTCAAAAGCGGCTGTAGATGGGGTGTGAGTCACTAAATCGCCAAGTACATATTCAGAAAAGTGACGCAATAGACTTACACACTATAGAGGCAGCAGTCCTATACTTCCCTTACAACTCAAAATCAAGAGTGAAGGTTTGGTCATCAGAATCCTCTTGGTTTTCGATAATAGATGGCTCTTGAGTCATTGAAGTAAGTTTGTTATCTTCAGTATTATTCGGCGTGAAAGCTACTTGTTGTGTGGGAAATGCACCCTTTCTGAAAGCAAAATAACAATCAATGATAAAGTAAAGTGTCTCCAGGTAACTTTTACCTAGTTGCTGTGATTCGGCAAATATCCGCTCACGGTAGCTATCTTTGATCCGAACTTTTTCTGGGGTTAAGTCAAGTTTGTCTGCCATTGCGATCACTTAAGAGATGTAGTAGTTGGATTCTTGCTGGTGATGGCTTTTGCCATCTCTAAAAGCCCAGAGACATTGGCTTCTACCGGATTGTCCAGGATTTTGAAGCCGTTTTTCTCCAACAGCTTCTTAAATCCAGGTAAGAGGCAGCCTCCACCTATCGCCCAGATTTCATCCCCTTGGTGCTTGGCATCAAGTGTCAGATTCACCACTTTCTTCAAGTATTTTTCATACCAATCTTTTAAACAAGCGGTGTATATATCTTTGATATCGATGTCACGGCTGTATCTGGTATGTCCCATTTCCAGACAAAATCGGATCTTGGAAGCATCCCCAATTTTTCCTCCATTTAGATGTTTCATTTTTTGGGAGATATCATCGATGAGAACTTCCACACCGATGGGGTAGGCGGTGTGAACTTCTCGTTGACCCCGGTTGTAACGAGAATATAGGGTTGTTCCATTCCCAAAGTCTAAAATGGTTAATTTTTTGGGTAGTGGATGCCCAAATAACGCACCCATACCCTCTAGTACAACTTTCAGGACTTCTACTTTCACATCTGATTGTTTGCCAGCAAGTATTGGCTGATATTCTCCATTGAGTACTTTTTGTAGTTCTTCAGCCAGACCAACGTCATGTAAGCTGACAACTAATTTTAAGTGCCAAGCTTTACGGTGTGGGAGATGTGCCAATGCACCCAATAAAATCAGCAACGCATTATTGACTTTATTTTCATTATTGTCTGTGTTGCGGTCAAAATAATTTCCTGTCCGGTAAGCTGATTCTCCGACTGTGTAAGCACTACCGTTAAAAACTACCCGTCCAGGTACATCTTCCATTTCGGCATTGGTTATATAGCTGGGGACACGAACTACTTCAAAGCCATCGACTAAAAGTTTGAGGCTTCCGTAACCGTTATCGAAACCCGCAGGAAAAATTTTTTGTAAGGTGTGAATGTTAGACATAAAGACAAAGGTAATACACTTTGATTTGTGAAATTTATCCGTTCAGATAATTTTGGGTAGCAGGGGAGACAAAAATAAAATAACTACCCCTTTTTGATTTAGAACCAAGAGTTTATCATAACCCCTTGGGGGCTAAATGGGGTATAAAATGTCAGTCAGTCAAATATACCCTATATAGCACCTATATACACCCTATATAGGGGTCAAAATATTCCCAAAGTCTTGAACTATTGTTGGGGTATATATAGCCCCCATGTAGCCCCCAGTAGGAATTTTTGAAATCTTTTATATCAATGCAGTAAAAATTAATTTAGATCATCGTTGATCCTTTAATGAAATTCAAAATACTGTTAGGAAGAATAAGAATAATTTTGAATTAATTATCCTTCAAGGTCATTACACCTACTGATTCAAAGAATCAAGGGGCTACAAGACGCGATGCTCGAAGACTTGCTAACGCGGAAAGCGAGTCCACGAGCGTCTTGTCTTTAATTTTGAATTCCTCGTTTGCGTAGTGTCTCGCAGAGAATGGGTTGACAGCTTGATTTATACTTTAGTGTTAATCTTTTGTTGAAAAGCAATTCAGTTTTGATCTTTAACTTCTTGCTGACTACGTAACGAGTGCGTTATCACTTGCTTACAGGTTCAGCTTTCTCAACTGAATTATCATTTACACCCAAAGTCAATTCCAAAGGAGTTCTTTGGGGGTAAGCTTTTACTACTTGCCGATAAACATCATAGTTAGTAGGTAGTGTTTGCTGAGTATTACCCACTCCATAAGTCAGTTTGTACTTTACATTTTTCACCAATTCAGGTTTTCCAGCCTCTTCTTGAGGTCTTTTGCGTTGTTCAACTTCATCAACACTTGGTCGCGGCGGTAAAGTCGGCCACCATAGCCCTCGATCATCCGGGCCGATAACTGCTCCTGACGGTTTTACTCCATTCCGATTCAGCATCGAAGTAGTAGCAAAGGTTTCAATGCGTGGCTGTGGTTGACTAGTTAGATCATTGGCATACTTGACTTGCCAGGTGTAACTGGTGAGTGCAGTAGCTTCATACTGTTCAACAGTAGTAGTGCTGCAACTAGTTAATGTTATTGCCATTAGTGCAGTTATTATTGAGGGTAAAATTTTCAACTTTTGCATTATCAATCGTAAATATCTCTTACTATCACTCTTGAAGAGGGAATGTGCCATCATTGCTGCCAAGGACAAGGAATCGCTGTTGTCAAAATCACTTCTCCTGTTTTTAATCTGATACCAGTCTGCTCACAGTTGGGGTATTGGACTTTCACCTTAATCAGTGAAGGATGTTCTTTATATTCTCCCATTACTAGCTCTTTTGTAAATTCGTACTTTTATTCCCTGTTGGTAGTACCAAAAAAGCATTTATCTTAGGGTGTGTCATCAATTAGATGTCAATAAAGTATAAAATCAATAGCCGAGCGCGAGTTGAGTCATCAGAGGAGTGCTAAAATGACGCGCCGCTATGCTTTGCGGGATGACCAGTGGGAACGTATTAAAGACCTACTACCAGGGCGAAAACAGACGGTCGGAGTAACTGCTAAAGATAATCGATTGTTTGTTGAAGCAGTGTTGTATCGATACCGAGCAGGCATTCCCTGGCGGGATTTACCCAAACGATTTGGCGATTTTCGAGTAGTTCATACTCGTTTCAGTCGATGGGCAAAGCGCGGAGTGTGGCAAAGGGTGTTTGAGGCGTTAGCCGACGATGCAGACAACGAATATGCAATGATTGACTCGACGATTGTACGTGCCCACCAGCATAGTGCTGGGGCAAAGGGGGGGATGCATTTAGCGAAGCAATTGGTCGTAGCAAGGGTGGATTGAGTACCAAGATTCACGCCCTAGTGGATGCCTTGGGTAATCCTATTGGCTTTTACCTGACTCCTGGACAAACATGTGACCTTGATGGAGCTGATGTCTTGCTTAACGAGCTTGCTACTGATACACTCCTAGCTGACAAAGCATAGGATGCTGATGAACGCATAATTGAGCGACTTGAACAACAGGGCAAAACGGCAGTTATTCCGCCCAAGCGCAACCGTATTGTTAAGCGTGAGTATGATCGAGACTTGTACAAAGCACGACATCTAATTGAGAATTTCTTTGCTCAACTTAAGCAATATCGAGCGATCGCAACACGTTACGATAAACGGGCAAGGAACTTTCTGGGTGCAATTTATCTTGCTGCTGCCGTTATCTGGCTTAATTGATGACACGCCCTAGATATATTTCATCAGATATAGGCTGGAAATATTTGTTGTACTGTTGTATTTTCAAGCAAGATTACCCATGCAATTTCTCGTGTGTCGGGAGTACAAATCATTGGCGCTGGGGAAATAAAAAGTGCAATACTGGTAGCGTGCATAAGTTATCAGAAGCAGATTCGGATTTTTTTGATACTGGCAGAAGTTAGTCGCCTTTTAGTCGTGTATCTGCATCTAAGACAATTGCTTCTAGTTCATCTACTTTCTCTGCTGCCACCAAATACAATCCGCGTTCGCCATATTCAAATGATAGATAACTTGTGTACTCTTGCTACAGGCAACTTCTAGGCAGTATGGAATGAAAAGTAATCTTTCAACCTCTAAGAGTTGTATTCCCCCTAATCAAGCGCTACAATCTGCCTGTATTAGAAGTACTTTTTGCGATAACTGCAATTTATCAAAGTGAGCCAAACCCGGATTATTGCACTATTTAACCAAAGTGGTGGGGTTGCCAAGACAACACTTACTCAAAATCTGGGCTACCACCTTGCACTTAAAAAACGTCGTGTTTTGCTTGTGGATATGGACCCACAGGCATCTCTCACTACATTTATGGGACTCGAACCAGACGAATTGAGTATCAGTATTCAACAAACAATAGTTGATAACAGACCATTACCTATCTATCCTGAACCGATTCATAGTATGGCGCTTGTCCCTGCTGACATTAATCTTGCCGCTAGTGAGATGCAACTTAGTAGTGCGATCGCTAGAGAATACCGCCTAAAAAATGGACTCTTGAATGTGCAAGATAATTACGACTTCATTCTCATCGACTGTCCACCTTCTTTAGGGTTACTTAGTATCATCAGCCTGACTGCTGCTACTCACATTCTCGTTCCTATCCAATGTCAATTTAAGTCATTTAAGGGAACTGAACTTTTACTCAGTACGATCACCCAAGTCCGCAGTCATACCAACCCCAGATTGCAATTTGGTGGATTTGTTCCTACAATGTTCGATGGTCGGACTGCCCAGGAATCGCGTACACTTAAAGCTGTACAAGAACAACTATCAGAGATAGCTCCTGTATACCCACCAATCCCAAAAACTATTGCCTTTGCCGATGCTTCTGAGCGCCGAGTTCCACTAGCATTATTTGATAAAAACCATCCAGCCGTGGATGTACTCAAAAAAATTGTTAATAGCATAGATAAACTTGAATTAAAACTGTGAGTAGCAAACGTAACGAACCTTACGCTGCAATCAAAAAGCCTGTCGATCTGCTGTTTGGCACTGTAACTGGGTCACAATCTGATGATCAAGCCAGCGCTACTAACACAATTGCAATTGCCAAAATTAAGCTACCTTCCTCACAGCCAAGGCGCTATTTCGATGAGCAGAAACTTGAAGAACTATCACATTCAATCAAAGAATTGGGTATTCTCGAACCTCTGTTAGTGCGTCCGCTCTCTGAGGGCGATTATGAATTAGTAGCCGGAGAACGACGCTACAAAGCAGCATTGATGGCTCTTTTAACTGAGGTTCCTGTAGTAGTCCGCATAATGGATGATGCGACTACGTACCAAGTGCGCCTCGTTGAAAACCTGCAACGCGAAGACCTCAATCCACTAGAAGAGACTGAAGGTATCCTTGAACTATTGGCATTTCGGTTGTCAATCAGTACCTCAGAAACCGTCAAACTGCTTCAAAAAATGGAAAACGAAGCTAAAGGAAAAATTACCCGTAACGTTACGGGTAATTCTCAAACTCTACTTGTTGAGGAAATATTTACAGCGTTAGGAGGCATGAAGTGGGATTCATTTGTTCGCAATCGCTTGCCTTTACTCAATCTCCCTCAAGATGTGCTTTCAGTATTGCGTTCGGGAAAAATTGAGTACACTAAAGCAAGGGCAATCGCTAGGGTGAAAAATGAAAAAACAAGAATTCAACTACTAGAAGACGCGATCGCCTACAATCTCTCATTGAGCGAAATTAAGCGGAAGATTCCAGAAATTGAGCAGAAGCCGGAATCAGAGTCTCGTACTCAAACAGAGTCAACATCTCTGAAAGACCGTGTTGAGGACACACTCCGCCGTTTTAAGCAGTCCAAGGTATGGGATGATCCGAAAAAAAAAGCAAAGCTAGAGAAGTTGTTGGCTCAGTTGGATGTATTGATGAAAAATGACTTCACAAATTGATAAAAATGAATTAGCTAAAACTGAAAAAAAATTTGATTTCATACCACTAATATTTGGGGGATTGACTGTGACTTTATATCAAGTAGTTGAGTAAAATGTTGCAGTGTGAAAACAATATGCCTTATTGAGAATAGGTGAAAACAGAGCTTCAGCTCGAACAATCAGAAATCAAGGGTTTCGAGGATTTCTTATCTCGAACTTCTAATACCGGGCACCTCAGTTAGTATTTATGTACTATAATTAACTGACTTCCAATATTATAATAATGTGCGGCCTCTTCTAACAGGCAATGTCCACTCCCCCTAATCTTTCCCCTCAACAAGTAAGCGCCTTTCCTCAACACGAAACAATCACCGGAGTAGTAGAACGCCTAACTTTTTACTCTGCTGAATCGGGTTACACTGTGGCAAGGCTGACCCGTCCCCGTAGCACCGAACTGACAACAATTGTCGGCAGCTTTGCTAAGATTCAGCCAGGTCAAACTCTACAGCTAACTGGTTTCTGGCGTGACCATCCACAATTTGGCCCCCAGTTCCAAGTAGTCAACTACAAAGAAACCAAACCAGCCACTCTCACCGGAATTGAGAAATATTTGGGCAGTGGACTGATCAAAGGTGTTGGCCCAGTCACAGCAAGACGCATTGTTGCCCACTTTGGTTTAGAAACCCTGGACATTATCGAAAACCAAATTGACCGGCTCATTGAAGTTCAAGGCATTGCCAAAAAGCGGATTAAGTTAATTAAAAATGCCTGGGAGACACAGAAAGCCATAAAAGAAGTGATGGTGTTTCTCCAAGGGCATGGCGTTTCTACCACTTATGCTGTGAAGATTTACAAGCAATATAAGGATGAAGCAATTGCCACTGTTACCAAAAACCCCTATCAGTTAGCAGCCGACATTTACGGGATTGGTTTTCTAACTGCTGACAAGATTGCACGGAATATCGGAATTGCGCCTGACTCAGAATTTCGTTACCGTGCGGGGATTATGCACTGTCTAAGTGTTGCTGCCGAAGATGGTCACTGTTACCTGCCACAAAGCGAACTGATTGAGTCGGTAATCAAACTGCTGACAACCGAATCTCATCAGCCCACAGAAGAAGCGGTTGCGATGATTATTAAAGATATGGCTCTTGCAGATGACCTGATTAGAGAGCGGGATGAAGAGAAAACACTACTTTGCTACAAGCCAACTTACTTCCATACGGAACAGAATTTAGCTCAACTGATACGCCAACGCTTAGAAAAGCCTGTTGATACTGACATTGAGCGCGTGCGTGATTGGATTGACCGCTTTACTGTTAGCCGGAAAATTCAGCTTTCAGAACAGCAACGCCGAGCTGTAGAAACAGCAGCCTACTCCAAGATCATGATCCTCACTGGTGGCCCTGGGGTTGGAAAGACCTTTACTACCCACACCATTGTTAGCCTGTGGAAAGCAATGGGTAAATCTATTGCTCTTGCTGCACCAACTGGACGGGCTGCTCAACGCTTAGGTGAAATGACTGGACTTGAAGCAAAAACTATACATCGCTTGTTGGAATTTGACCCGCGCTCAAGGGGTTTCAAGCGCGATAGCGAAAATCCTTTACCCCACACGGCAATTATCGCTGATGAAGCTTCGATGCTTGATTTATTTCTGGCTTACTCCTTGGTTAAAGCAGTATTGGCTGGCGCTCTATTGTTGTTAGTGGGTGACATTGACCAGTTACCATCTGTAGGGCCAGGTCAAATACTAGCTGACTTGATCAATTCGGGGCGAGTTCCGGTGGTGCGTTTAACCCAGGTATTTCGCCAAGCCCAAACAAGTGCAATTATCACTGCTGCCCACCAAATTAATAGAGGAATTTATCCGACAATAGAGCCAATAAGAGATAATCCTGTGTCTGATTGTCTTTGGCACGGCGGCGGTCATCAGCCTGAACATGGAGTACAAGCAATCTGTGAATTGATCGCTGATTTCATTCCCCGCTTAGGTTTTAATCCGGCTACTGATGTCCAAGTGCTTTGCCCGATGACACGGGGAGTAATCGGGACTCGTAACCTGAACACAGTATTGCAGCAATTGATCAACCCACCCAGCCCTAACAAGGTGGAGATTAATAGAGGTGGGAATTTATTACGCGAGGGCGATCGGATCATCCAGCTAACCAACGACTACAACCGAGAAGTCTTCAACGGTGACTTAGGAATTATCCTCGCTATTGATACTGTTGAGCAAGAGGTTACAGTGCAATATGGTGAGCGGACTGTGGTTTACGATTACGCTGACCTGAATGAAATTGCGCTAGCGTTTAGTATCTCAGTCCACAAGTCCCAAGGGGGAGAGTTTCCCGTGGTTATATTTCCTCTTTTCATGCAACATTACATGATGTTAACGCGGAATTTGTTTTACACAGGACTGACCCGTGCGAGGAAGTTGGTAATTGTAGTGGGTTCCAAGAAAGCGATATCCCTGGCTGTGCGAACTACAGATGATCAGCATCGTTACACCAGATTGTGGCAGAGGTTGTTGCAGCCGATGCCTTTGTAGGCTGAATTTCCCTCTTCTACAAGCCCTGGAGTTTGATGAGCGATCGCTGCATTCGCCAACAACAGAACCAACCTCGCACGATAGAACCAGAATGCGTGCGATCTACTGAGCCATGTTTCTCCATCACCTCTTACTCTTGCCCGTGTTGCAGGAACATTACTGGTCTACCGAGTCACGGACACAGAACCGGAAGAGCTTGAGTGGTTCAGCACCCAAGTAAAACAATGTCTGGACGAAGAAGAAGTTGAGGAGTTGATTGAATCCATACATCGCACGGATGCTTTGTAATCTTTCTCGTAATTGTTGCAATACCAATTGGCTAATTAAGTTTTCAAACAATTCAAGCTGACTCAATCACTGACGACGTTTAGTGTGACGTTCATAATCCTCAAAACGAATCTTAGCGATCGTACTTCGAGAAAAAGTTCTGGCAACAATACCCTCGCCTCGACCACCAGCACCCTCATCCAGAGCTAATAAGGTTTTTGGCAACATCTGCTTGAGAAACTCATAAGTTTCTTCAATACTTACGGGCAATGCCTCAACAGTTGCAAGTCGCGGTGTTAGTTCAAATCCAAAATCAATAGATGCTTTCTTGAGTTGGTCTTCATCTAGAAATGTTTGCCCACCATTGTCTCGCCATGATGCTAATTGTTGTACGGACTTCGTAAACAGCATGGTAATATCAGTGATCACCGCAACATCAAATAGCCGCCAACCAATACTTTGCTGTGCTGTATATTGCTTACTGGCAGCCGTGACTTTGCCACCGTACAGTTCAAGATAGACAACAATAATATTATGCTCTGACTGCGGCAGTAAATCTGCAACACTATGAAGGGCTTCTACAATTCCCAGTGCCGGATTACCAATGAGATCACCTTTAGCAAAAAGCAATTCTTCCCTACTGCCTAGAACATAGTTACCATCGGGCAAAATAATAATGCGAGAGTTAGTACCATCTACTTTTTCAGTTAAGATAACCTCTCCATTGAAACTAACGAACTTATCAAGCAATACCCCTCTATCACCTAACGCATGATATGTTGGGATACTAGGATATTTGGTCATGGAGTTGAGCTTGTTTAAATCACAACTTCGTACCGAAAAATCATCACTCATAAAAAACCTTACAGACTTTGGAAACTCTCAGCTTGTATTTAATAGTATAAATACTACAATTGTAGTATTTAAAAGCAACTTCGCCTTGCTGCTGATGTTTTTATGATGAAGGCACTGACTTTATCAAGTTCAGCAACGGCAAAGAAATACTGGTAGAGACTGCTTGGCGTTGGGAGTGGGAACGAGCGCTGCAATATGCAAGAGTTGAGTTCGCTACTTCTGCCAAGCCTTCACTGTGGAAGCTTGCCCAAGAAATGCGATCGCTGAACACACAAACTTCAACAGAAATATTGTGTTACAGTTCGTAAAAGCTGATACTGAAGCTGTATGTAACATAACCCCTCGCTTTTATAATCCTAGCTATGCCCCAAGACTTCTCTCACCAGAATCTCAGAGGTCGTTCGTTTAAGGGTCAAGACCTTGCAGGGGCAAACTTTAGCGGCGCAGATATCCGAAGTACAGATTTTACTGGTGCAAACCTAATAGGCGCAAACTTTAGTCATGCCAAAGCTGGGCTGGAAAAGCGTTGGGGTATTTACTTACCGATTGCCTTATTCTTATTTGTGGGACTATTAGGGGTTTTTTCATATATAACCCACATTCCGCAGGTGCGATCGCAAAATGCTGTATTTTTGAAGCATGAGTATTTCAGCATCACAAATCAAAGTACAAGATATAGATCACTTAGGCATAGTGGCAGGGATGATAGATGAAATAGGGTTGGTTGAAGAAATCAACAAACTGCTTGGAACCCATCCCCAAGAAATAATCAGCGCAGGTCAGGTGGTCAAAGCAATGATTATCAATGGCTTAGGCTTTGTCAGTGCGCCATTATATCTATTTGAGAAATTTTTTGAAGGGATTGCGACCGAACATTTATTGGGAGAGGGGATACAACCAGAACATTTGAACGATGACCGCTTGGGCAGAGTTTTAGACAAACTGTATGATGCAGGATTAACGGAAATTTTCATCCGAGTCGCCCTATCAGCAGCAGATAAATTTGGAGTGAAAATGGACAGCTTGCACTTGGACTCTAGTTCATTTCACGTACATGGAGATTATGAAACTGGAGCTTTGGATGAAGCATCAGCAGAATCAGGATTAATTACAATTACACATGGTTATTCCAGAGATAATCGACCGGATTTGAAACAATTTATTCTCGACTTGATGTGCACCTGCGATGGAGATATACCCTTATATTTAAGAGTTGCAGATGGAAATGAAGTCGATTCAGCCATGTTTGGAAAACTCATTGCTGACTTCCAGAAACAATGGCAAATAGACGCTTTATTTGTGGCGGATGCAGCCCTTTACACGAAAGAAAATTTGCAGATGATGCTCTCATTAAGATGGGTGTCTCGAGTTCCTGCTACCCTAACTGCTGCCAAAGAACTGTTAGAGAATATCAGTATTGATGCATTTATACCAACTAAAATTCCCGGATATCGTATTGCCCCATGTTGTCATGACTATGGTAGTGTACGACAACGATGGTTGGTGGTAGAAAGTGAAGCCCGTAAGGAATCTGACTTAAAACAACTGGAAAAACGTCTCACAAAAAAATCTACCCAGGCACAATCCCAACTGCGAAAATCGTGTCAACAAAAATTTGCATGTACCCTAGATGCACTCACAGCAGCCAAGCTACTTGAGAGTCAATTGCCATTTCATCAACTTGCAAATATTGAAGTTATTGAACATACCCAACACCAGGGACGTGGTAGACCTCGCAAGGATTCTCAACCCAGGGTAAGCTCATCTAAATTGGTATAGTATGAACTTGACAAAAGAAACAAGATA
>NZ_JAVRCK010000145.1:0-13148 GCF_034530815.1 Nostoc sp. DedSLP03 | reverse complement strand
GGCGCACGGCGCGGTTACACCGCGCCATTGCTTGTGACAGTTGCGTAAGTCCTGTTGAAAAATTATTTTTTAACAATTATGTTGTTTCATAGCAAATATCAATAAACCATTTCCCTAAATCTGGAAAAGTTTCATGGCTTGAATCAGTCAAACGCATAATCTGCTTCTCAATTTCTGACATAGCTTCTTTAGTCAACCTAACTCCTAACTCATAAGTTTTAGTGACTAGTTTAACAACAGGATGTTTACCATTCCATGTCATGTTATGGGCAAAATTTAAAGCTGTTTCTACTTCATCAAGGATACTACCATTCCAATAATTTTCTAGTACAGCCCAAGTCCTTCAATGGGATTATATCTACTGTGATAGTGAGAGGGTAGTAAGCTAAACGTAAGTTGAGTTGATATTTTTGAGAAAATTCAACTATGCGCTTCATAAATTGTGTACGCCGAGAGTTATTCTCTCCTCCATTATCTTGATTAATAAGCAAAGTCTTTATTTCTGGAAATCGCTCCCCTTCTGATTCCCAAAAATCTGCTAAAATATCAACAATAAAATCACTCGTTACTTTTGATTCTGTAAAATATAAAAATAGTTCGTCAAGCTCTGGAAGGAAGATACCATAAGGAGTGACGCTTGTTTTGGGGTGGAAGTCATGGTCATCAGCTTTTGTTGGCGCTCGATTTCTACCACCACGGTCAAATGAACCGATATTGACACGAGCTTTTGCATCCAAACTTAAACGTAAAATGCTTGGGTCATCCAAAGCCTCTTGATGAACTATAGCTAATTGCTCAAAGATTGCGTCGGTTTGGGGAATTTTTTTTGAGGTTGAATTTTGGCAACCCGTTTGAGACGATATCCTAAATTATTTAACTTAATGCGAATTGTTTCTGAAGTTGGTAATTCTTCATCTGCATAACCAAATTTCTCAATTAATTGATGTCTCACTTGGGCAGCAGAAAGACGCATATAGAGCCGTTGACTTTTAAAACTTGGGTCTATCTGACTTTGAGCATCAATTAACTTTTTGATATCTGATAAAAGATTTGGTAGATGTGATTCTGTTTTATAACGTCCTCGACCTCGATAGTTATCTATACAAGTGATACCACTATTTAATTCTTTAATTCCTTTACTAATAGTTACACGATTCCATCCCAACTCTCGCTGTGCCAGAGAGTGTCCTCCGTATCCTAATGCCATAACTGTTTGTGCAATAAATTTACGTTTGGCTGCTCCTTTAAGAAGCTGTGCCGTTTCCTTCAACAAGTGTTTTAGTGAATCGGTTAATTGTATAGACACCTTTTTCTACCGAAAAATCGAATCATCCTTGAATTTACTACAATTTGGGGAAGGGAGAGGCTGCCTGCGGCAGCCTCTCCCTTCCCTCCTCGGAATGATTATCATTCTTATAAACTGTATGTTTTATTTTCTGGAAGTCCCTTTTCTCATGATTCAACTTGACTCAGTTTCTCCAGGAAGTTGGGTAACTTTGTCTTGCTGTTCTCTTAATTACCGGTTGAATCTAAATTAGTCCAAACTCCAGGTAAGGATCGCGACCAGAAAATAGCAGCTTAATCACAATTGCTGCCGCAGACTCTAACAATCGAGCATACTTCAACTCCCCCAAATCGACTGGCTCTTATGCATATTTAATTTATTTAAGAACCTTCTGTTATAGCTCCTAGTGCCAAAAGTGACGCTCGCACAGATTGCGTTAAACCAACGACCCCTGTAATATTCATGCCTTCATAAGGTCTAGGAGTTCTGAGAATTTTCAGACATTCACCTGTTTCGACATTCCATAAGCGGATGGTCTGGTCTTCACTGCTGCTAGCAAGAATTGGACCTTTAACCGGAGAATGGATAAATGCGATCGCAAAAATCCATCGTGTGTGTCCAATCAATACTCTCAAGCACTTCCCAGTTTTCATATCCCAAATTCTCACGGTTTGGTCGGTTCCTCCGCTTGCTAGCAGACAACCATCAGGACTGGCAGCACTGATCACAGCATCAGTATGTCCTTCCAAAGTTCTTAGACATTGGCAAGTCTTGAAATCCCAAATTTTGATGGTTGCATCTTGACTGCTACTGTGCAAGGTTTGCCCATTTGGACTAAATTTAGCTGACCACACACCGTTTGTGTGCCCACGAAAAATTTTTAAGCATTCCCCTGTAGCAACATCCCAAGCTCGAATTAGGGAATCTGCACAGCAACTAATTAGCATCTTGCCATCAGGACTATAAACAAGTGATGAGACAATATTAGTGTGATTACATAACACACCGAGGCATTTTCCAGTATTGACATCCCAAATCCGTACCTGCTTGTCGCTACCACTACTGGCTAAGGTTTGTCCATTGGGACTGTAGGTAACTGAAAGTAGCCAGTTTCTATGACCTCGTAAGACTTGTAGACATTCTCCTGTCTCTATGTCCCAAATTCTCACTGTTTCATCTGCACCGCCACTGGCAATGGTATTACCTTGGGGATGAAAAGCTACGGTTCGTACCCAATTAGTATGACCAGTAAAGGTTTTGATACACTTACCAGTACTAATATCCCATAATTTAACTGTTTGGTCTTCACCACTGGCTAAGACTTGGCTGCGGTCATTTTCATCAATTGGAGAGGTCGCTAATGCCCACACACCGCTACCATGTCCGCAAAAAGTTCGGAAACACTGTCCTGTATGAATATTCCAGAACTTAACAGTTTGGTTATCATCACTGGCAATCAAGGTTTTTCCATCTGGAGTGAATGTCAGCGATCGCACTGTGTGGGTATGCCCTGACAAATTTTTCACACATTCTCCAGTGTGAATGTCCCATAAGCGAATTGTTGTATCAGCACTGCCACTTGCTAGCGTTTGACCATCAGTACTACAAGCTACACACCAGACATGGCCTGTATGACCGTGGAGAGTTTTCAAACACTGCATTGCTTCTAAATCCCAAATCCTCACAGTGCCATCAGCGCTACTACTTACCAGCATTTTATCATCAGCATTAAATGCTACAGACCACACAATCTCCGTGTGTGCTTGCAGTGTTTTTTGGCATTCACCTGTATTAACATGCCAAAGTTTGATAGTATAGTCGGCGCTACCACTTGCTAAAGTTTTACCATCTTTACTCAGAGCGATCGCCCAGATCCAATCTGTGTGTCCTTCAAGACTTTTCAGACATTCCCCTGTCTGAATATCCCATAATTTAACCGTTTGATCCATACCACCACTGGCAAGGACTGAATAGTTCTCTTGCCGAGCTTGGGCTACAGACCAAACAAAGCCTGTGTGCATCCTGAATACTTGTAGGCATCCACCTGTGAGATCCCATTGTTTAACAGTTTGGTCATCACTGCCACTAAATAAGGTTTGTCCATCGGCACTAAATACAATAGAACGCACCCAACCTGTGTGTGCTTCCCAGGTTAAGCATTGCTGTCCATCTGTTATTTGCCATAGGGAAATTTGACCAAGGGTATCCCCGATTGCCAGAAGATTGCCATTTGGACTAACTGCTAGCGTAAAGGTATAGCTGAGATTTGCCGTAAAAGTAGATTTAGTTAAATCTGAGTAGGCGAAATTGGTTTGGTGTAAATTCACACCTTTTAAATCAGCTTGCCAAATCGTCAAACTAGAAAAGTTGCGATCACTTAAATCTACTTGCAGATGATGAAGTAAATTAATCGTGTTTCCGCCCACATAACCAGCATCTATTGGGTTTTTGCCGCAAAGTGATGCCAAAAGTGTCATCAATTGAGCTTCAATGCGATTTGCCGTTCCGAACAAAGAAAGTAACTTTTTAATTACAGGGTTGAGAATTAAGTAAAGTTGAATTTCTTTGATATAGTCTTTCGCCGTCGCTTTCATCAGTGCATGAGTTTTGAAAAGAGAAATGTTTTGAGTTTCAATTTCAACACAAACCTCTTGAATCAAACGACTAGTAATGTACTCCATCAACACAGGCTGTAGTGTGAATAAACCACTACCTTTCTCAATCAGGCTGCGTCTTTCTAAAGCTGACAATGCTTCTAGAAGTTGAGAAGACGCAATCAAGGATAATAAATCAGCCTGTATTTCGGCAAAACTTACAGGTTCGCGGTTGATTGCCAACCAATATATGACTGATTTTTCTAAACCTGATAAACGTTGAAACTGTTGTTCAAGCAAATCTTGAATATCGCCGAAGACAACAGTACCTTGAGCAAGAAAATTAGAAATATTACTATCAAATAAATCCCGGATAGTGGTTGCTACAATCTTCAGTGCTAGCGGATTACCTGCATAGGATTGAATTAGAGTTTGCCATTCATCAATCGAGCCAATAAAGCTACCTTTGCAGCTAAAAATTGCTTGTCCATCAGCGATTGATAAACCAGATAATTGCATAGTTCTAACAGGCAACTTTTCGCCCTCAAGTACCGCCACCTCTTTAGGCTTTTCTCGACTCGTCAGCACTAAACAACTTTGATGGCGAAACTCACCAATTCGCTTAAAAAGTTCGCCATACCCTTCGTAACCAGAGCGATATTGACCTGTTCGACCCTCATTGCTGCTTAAGATTGTCTCTGCATTATCGAGAATTAGCAGACAGCGATGTTTTTGGAGATAGTTAAGCAGTCGAGAAATGCGATCGCTCACAGATTCGGGTAAATCTTCCTGCTGTTGGTGAGAGAGAACTTGAATCAAGCTAGTGAGTAATGCTTCAATAGTAGGGGCGTTATAGAGTGATCGCCAAATAACATACTCAAAGTTTTCCTGAAGTTTCTCACTCAACTTCACAGATAAAGAAGTTTTACCACTTCCCCCAATGCCCAATAGTGCCACTAATCGACAACGGTCTTGATTAATCCACTGCTCTAAGGTGGCAATTTCTTGAAAACGTCCGTAAAAAATCGAAACGTCGAGCGCTTCACCCCAGTCTTGATAAGTTTTTATGGGATTATCAGGCTTGATTTCTCCAGTATTCTTCTGACGATAACACCATCTTCTCAAAGACGAATGGAGGTTATCTTTAGTAACTTTCTCACCCATCGCCTTAGAGAGCATTTTCCAGAGTCGAAAGCCAACAATTTTGATGTAGTCGGCATCATAACCAAACTTTTCCGCAATCTCTGGATACGTTTTCTGTTCCCATGACTGTCGAAAAATAATTTCTTGCAAGTCATTTAGAGATGTCTTTTCCAGAACGATTTCAACAATGGCTAAGGCTTCTTCGACGGTCATTTATCCAGAGGCTGCTTACTAAAGTTAACTTCAACTTGTAACTTTGAATAACTATTAGTTACTGCAAAGATTTAGCAATTTTTTTAAGATGCTATCAGTTGTTGATTCAGGGCGAACAACAACTTTAAATCATCAACAAAATCCTTGAAATTATTCTAAACTATGACTACTACCTTACAAAGACGCTCTAGCACCAATGTCTGGGAGCGCTTCTGTGAGTGGATTACTAGCACCGATAATCGTCTATACATCGGTTGGTTCGGTGTCTTGATGATTCCCACCCTGCTAACAGCTACCACTTGCTTCATCATCGCCTTTATTGCTGCACCCCCCGTAGATATCGATGGTATCCGTGAGCCTGTTGCTGGTTCTTTGATTTATGGCAACAATATTATCTCTGGTGCAGTTGTTCCTTCTTCAAATGCGATCGGCTTACATTTCTACCCCATTTGGGAAGCAGCTTCCCTTGATGAGTGGCTTTACAACGGTGGGCCCTACCAGCTAGTAATTTTCCACTTCTTAATTGGTTGCGCTTGCTACATGGGACGGCA
Organism: Nostoc sp. DedSLP03; assembly: GCF_034530815.1. Classification (NCBI taxonomy): domain Bacteria; kingdom Bacillati; phylum Cyanobacteriota; class Cyanophyceae; order Nostocales; family Nostocaceae; genus Nostoc; species Nostoc sp. DedSLP03. The sequence continues at coordinate 7,362 of NZ_JAVRCK010000145.1, read as the reverse complement.
ATGGGAGTTGAGCTACCGCTTGGGAATGCGTCCCTGGATCTGTGTAGCTTATAGCGCTCCCCTGGCTTCTGCGACTGCTGTCTTCTTAATTTATCCCATTGGTCAAGGCTCTTTCTCTGATGGTATGCCTTTGGGTATTTCTGGAACCTTCAACTTTATGTTGGTCTTCCAAGCTGAACACAATATCCTGATGCATCCATTTCATCAGTTAGGTGTTATTGGTGTATTTGGTGGTGCTTTAATTTCTGCGATGCACGGTTCTTTGGTGACTTCTACCTTAGTTCGTGAAACTAGCGAAACCGAATCTGCAAACTATGGCTATAAGTTCGGTCAAGAACAAGAAACCTACAACATCGTTGCGGCTCATGGCTATCTGGGACGCCTATTTTGGCAATATGTCAGCTTCCAAAACTCCCGGTGGCTGCACTTTGTCTTAGCAGCTTTACCTGTGATTGGTATCTGGTTTACTGCTTTGGGTATCAGCACGATGGCATTTAACTTGAACGGATTCAACTTCAACCAGTCTGTCATCGACTCCCAAGGCCGCGTAATTAACACTTGGGCAGATGTGATTAACCGTGCCAACTTGGGTATGGAAGTAATGCATGAGCGTAATGCTCACAACTTCCCTCTAGATTTGGCTGCGGGTGAAGCTGCATCAGTAGCTTTTAATGCCCCTGCTATCCACAGCTAAGGTTTAACTGTCATTTTTTATAAGTGCTTACCCCGGCTTACTTTGTTGAAGCCGGGTTTTTTAACGTTTCCCTATCTGGGAAAGAGACTTTGATATCACTCCATTGTGGCAACCCAAGTAAAACCTAAGCTCTAAAGTTTCTTACTAAGAGGTTTTTAAAAGCATTTTTAGCCTCTGCTTGCGGCTGGCGATCACCTACGGCGGTCGAAACAGTGCCATCGCTGTTGGAGAAGATGGGCAATAGAATTATTGCGAGAACGGTTAGAACTGACAGGAAGTAAGAAAGGCTGCGATCGCGGTCAGTGCGGTGCTTGTACGGTGCTGATTGATCAACGACGGGTGAATTCCTGTTTAACGCTAGCGGTGATGCAGGTGGGAAAAACCATCACTGCGATCAAAGGATTGGCGCAAGGAGATGAACTCCATCCGATGCAAGTAGCATTTATCCAAAACGATGCTTTTCAGTGTGGCTATTGTACGTCTGGGCAGATTTGTTCGGCAATCGGGTTGTTGAGTGAGGGCAAAGCAGATTCGGATGCAGACATTCGAGAACTGATGAGTGGCAATCTTTGTCGCTGTGGGGCGTATCCAAATATTGTCGCAGCAATTCAGTCTGTAGCAGCAAGCGTGAGGGCCGGGAATGCAACTATTTAACTATCTACGTACATCAGACGCAGCGATCGCGGTGAGAACTGCGAACCAAGACCATCAGGCAAAGTTTATTGCAGGTGGCACAAATCTGCTGGATCTGATGAAGGAGGATGTAGAAACTCCGCAGCAGTTGATCGATATCAATGATTTGCCGCGATCGCAAATTGAACGCTTACCCAACGGCGGAATTTACATCGGCGCACTGGTGCGAAATAGTGATGTTGCATAAGACGAGAATATTCAGCGACAGTATCCAGTGTTGTCGAAAGCACTTTTATCTGGAGCATCTCCCCAACTGCGAAATATGGCAAGCGTTGGGGGAAACTTATTACAAAGAACTCGCTGTTATTACTTCACCGATGCTGGATTTTCATCTTGTAACAAACGTATCCCTGGTTCAGGCTGTGCTGCCATTGGGGGTTACAATCGCATTCACGCCATTTTCGGCACCAGCGACTGCTGCATTTCCACCCATCCTTCCGATATGGCTGTGGCATTAGTTGCTCTGGATGCCATTATTCACACGCAGAACGCCAAGGGAACTCGGCAGATTGCGATCGCCGACTTTTACCTGTTGCCAGAAGACACTCCCGATCGCGAAACCGTCTTGCAACCTGGAGAACTGATTACCGCCGTTGAATTACCACCACTGCCCTTTGCGGCTAAATCGCACTATTTGAAAGTGCGCGATCGCGCCTCCTATGATTTCGCTCTGGTTTCTGTAGCTGCGGCTTTGGATGTTCAAGAGGGAGCAACGTGATTTTCTGAAGTTGGGTAAAAACGAGTGAATATGCCCCACTTCAGGGCCAGGCGATCGCTAGAAAACAGCGTGTAGTAAAATGTATAAAATGTTCAAGCAGTGCTGGAACTAAGAAAAGAATTGAAAATAGAGCCACAAAAATTGTCCCAATTTCAAGCTATCCATTGACAGCGCAGATGCAACATAATCTCTGCGTTATTTTGAAGCCAAAATTTACTGTTTCCCTTCATGCGTAAATTAACAGCTTGACGGATTAAACTTTCAACTGCACCGCTACCCAAGGGTAGGTGATGCGCTGCGACTAAGTGATAGTTTAATAGCCGTCTGCGATAAGCTTTGAGAATGTAATTACGCTCTCGGACTAAAATTTTACAACGCTCTCCTGTTGCTGTTGAAATAAATTCATCCATGTTTCTCATTAAATTGAGAGATTTACCTTGCTTGAGGAGTTGACGAGCTTTTTTAAACCATGATTGACGCTCACTATCTGTAGTGAAAACAGCATCGGCAAAATCTTGTAAATGTGAAGCAGCGTGATAAAAATCTAATAATTGATAAGTAGTAATTGGACATTTTATCTTTTTCAATAAAGGCGGAATATGTTTCCAAATCCACTCAGCCCCATCAGCCACTAATAAAACCTGTTTAGCTTGGCTTATCCCCAAATTAACTAAATACATTTCTAGGATTTTGAGAAACTCTTCATAGCCTAAATATGTCCCATCATTAGTAATAGATAGAGATGATGTCCTAATTTTTTTACCATGTTCATCCACTGTATAAATAGTTAATAATTTTGGCTCTACCCATTCTCCAGTAAAGCCTAGACGGTTAGTCTTGAGTTTCCGTCTACCCTTTTTATTAATCCTCACTCTCGTTCTCCCTCCATCTACAGCAATAATAACGCGCTGGTCTTTGAGAACATTAAGAGTAGGTAGATTACCCATCTCTAAACTTTTTAATTTAGACTGGCGTAAATTTAGTCCAATTTTACCAAAATGATACGTAATCCGTTCTATTCGTTTTAAGCTAATGTTTATTTCCCAATCTGTTAAGATATTACGTGCAGCTTCATAGGAACCAGCTATTGCACCATATTTTGTAATTGTTGTCCAAACTAATGGTGTTAATCCTTCTTCTATTCCTAACCATTTAAGGAAAGGGCAGAATCCTAACTTTAAATATTTACCTTTTTGATGTGATCGTTGGTGACGCTCAACCATATATGGTAGTGAAAGAGTTACTTTCACATTACCAACTGTTAATATATGCTTAGTATAATTACCATGTTTTCTCATTACTTGATTTGACATACTTTTTGTTTGACTGATTGCTGTATCTAAAGCTGATTGAGAGTTAGCCAGTTTATTTAATAAAACTGCTACGCATTCTCCTGCCAAATTTAAGGCTGTATTTCTAATTTCCTCTTCTGTGTCTTTAAAAGACTGAGCCGACCATTCACTCAGATTTTTTATGTCTAAAAGTTTCGTTACTTTTTCTTTAAATTTTGACAATAATGTGCTTAAATCTAAACTCAAATGTTTATTCATGAAGTGACGGCAAACTCCCTGTTTTGATATTAAATCTCAAAACTTTTACTCCAAGGGAATCCTACACTTTTTTCGCCATTAGATAACTTAACAATCATAATGATAGATTTATCTCAGTATTACTGAAGCACTGAGCTATATAAAAAGTATCTATTTACTCATCTACTGAACTATCAGGTTAGCGATCGCATCCTTCGGAGTGGGAGCATCTTCACTCGTTTTTACCTGACTTCAGAAAATCGCGTTGCTCCCGTTCAAGATGGTCAAATTGCCGATGCACGGATTGCCCTGGGTGGAGTTGCTACAAAACCCTGGAAAGCAACCGAGGCAGAACAAGTTCTTATTGGTTCACCTGCGAATGCATCCACTTTTAAACAGGACTTACGCAACTGGCACAGGCGATCGCTAAATTATAGTAACTTAGTACTATTATAAGTGACGCAACTGCACGGGGCGATCGCTAGCCAGTAGTACATACATATTTAATTACCCAGAATGTGTTTGATTGGGTTGACTCGAATTAGTAACAATAACTAGTGATGTAAGTAGGTCGGTGTAAATAATTATTGTTGGGATAAGGCAGGGAGCAGGGGGCAGGGGGCAGGGTGAGAAAGGGTTTGAGTCTTGTTTACGTTTCTTCACACAGTTTGGTTTTATTATGCCGACTTACTTAGATATTGTTCGTTCGACAACAGTTTTGGATGTGTGAGATAGCAATTGGCAAACTCTTGATACTTTAGAGGAAAATACTAGGCTAGTAGTCTGCCAAGGTAACTTTGCTAAGTAATACCTCTAATTGGTAAAATAACCAAAAACGGGGTGTAACATGGCGAAAAAGTACATTGTTGACTTGAATGAAAATGAAGTTTCTCAGCTACAAGCAATAATTAAAAAAGGTAAGCACAAAGCAAGAACTATAACCCGTGCAAACATTCTTCTGATGGCTTCTGAAGGAGAAAGGGATCAAGCGATCGCTAGCATAGTTAGAGCGCATATTGCAACAGTGCAATGAATACGAGAAAAATTTGTCATTGGAGGGTTAGATTTTGCTTTAAAGGATGAAGTTCATCCACCAAAACCTAAAAAATTAGATGAAAAACAAGAAGCATTTTTGATTGCAACAGCTTGTTCTAATCTGCCAGAAGGAAGAGTGCGTTGGACAATGCAATTATTAGCAGATCATTTAGTGAACGTTGGTATCATAGATTCAATCTCAGATGAAACAGTACGTCAAACTTTAAAAAAAATGAAATTAAGCCTTGGTTGAAAGAACAATGGTGTATTCCTGAAGTTAACGCAGAATATGTTTTCCGAATGGAAGATGTGCTGGATTTATACAATGAGCCTTATGATCCTAAACGCCCTATAGTCTGCTTTGATGAACGTCCATACCAATTAGTAGAAGAAGTAAGACTAGACTTCCTTTGTCACCAGAGCCAGAGCAACCCGAATGTTATGATTTTGAGTATAAACGTAACGGGACAGTAAATTTATTCGCATGTTTTCAACCCTTGGCTGGATGGCGGCATATCGAAGTTACAGAACGTCGAACTAAAACCGATTTTGCTAAACAAATGAAAAATTTAGTAGATGTTTCCTACCGAGATGCCGATGTTATTCGTTTAGTAGTTGATAACTTGAATATTCATACACCCAGTGCATTATATGAAGTTTTTCCACCAGAATAAGCACATCGAATTATTCAAAAGTTAGAGTTTCACTATACTCCTAAACACGCTTCTTGGCTGAATCAAGTAGAAATTGAATTATCTGTTTTATCTCGCCAATGTTTAGAACGGCGTATTCCTAATGCAGAAACATTAACTTCTGAGATTGCCGTTTGGGAGAAACAACGTAATCAGCAAAAAGCTAGTGTCTATTGGGGTTTTCAAACCAAAGATGCTCGCCGAAAAATGGAGCGTTTATATCCAAATTTAACCTAGCAAAATTGGCTTGGCAGACTACTAGTTCCGCAATTAATGCTAATCCTGCATCCGATGTTACAGGCTCACCCTTGAAATTAACTACTACTGGACATGACTTTGCTTGTCCAAATATGAACTGTTCCGGTATAGAATGATTTTTACTTGGGCTCATGCTTTAAGCTGCTGGAATTCTTTTGCAACATACATGGCAGTTTTTGACCCCTCTTCTTTCAATCTTGGTGAGAAATCCGGGTTTTGACATTCTATTAGAGGTTAGATTTAACATGGCTCGTTTTTTGATAGGAACAATACCTACTGTTGGACATGTCAATCCGGCATTGCCTATTGCTCGTGAGTTAGTAAAGCGCAATCATGAAGTGTGGTGGTACACAGGAATTGGCTTCCAATCTAAGGTGGAAGCTACTGGCGCACGCCACGTTCCTATCCGCACAGGATTGGATTTTTCAAATATGGAAACCATCCCTGAATCTTGGTTAAAAACAAGGGAATCTTTAAAAGGGCTGGCACAGTTTAAGTTCTATCTCAAGCACTGTTTTATTGACTCTGCTATAGTGCAGTCAAAAGAGTGCACCGAGATACTCCAAGAGTTCCCGGCTGATGTATTTTTGTCCGATTTATTTTTTTTGGGAGCCTCCTGGATTTATGAAAAAGGGGGTCCACCTTGGGCAGCTTTTGGTATCACTGGATTACCATTTAACAGTCGTGATACAGCACCGTTTGGATTAGGAATCCAACCCGATACCTCAACACTGGGGCATTGGCGTAATCGTTGTTTGAACTGGCTCTACGATCGAGTCTTGCTGAACGAAGTCACTCTCTACTTAGATCAAGTTCGAAGTAGCATTGGATTGATGCCAGAACACAAAGGTTTTTTTGAAGCTGCTCTATCACCCTTTCTCTACCTACAAGGAACGGTTCCGGGGTTTGAGTACCCTCGCAGTGATTTACCATCTCAAGTGCATTTTATCGGGCCGTTCTTACCTGATCCACCGGATGATTTCACACCACCTACCTGGTGGGACGACCTGAAAGGCGATAAACCAGTAATTCATGTTACACAAGGGACGGTGGGCACTGAAGCAAGCAACTTGATTATTCCAACAATTGAGGCACTTGCTGATGAAGATGTACTGGTTGTTGCCACAACAGGCGGTCAACCTGTCGAAAGTATACAAATCGACCCTATTCCTGCCAACGTGAGGCTAGAAAAGTTTATTCCTCATTATTATCTTCTACCCCACATCAATGTTATGGTGACTAATGGTGGATTCAATGGCGTGCATACGGCTCTGGCAAATGGTATCCCACTAGTTACTGCTGGTCAAACTGAGGAGAAGCCAGAGATCTGTGCCAGGGTACAGTGGGCTGGGGCGGGCATAAGTCTCAAAACTAACGCACCTACGCCAACACAGCTAAAAAGATCTGTCAAGGAAATCCTAGCTATACCTCGCTATCGACAAAATGCTGAGCGCTTGAAAGCTGACATCGCTAGTTATGATGCACCAAATCTTGCTGCTACGCTGTTGGAACATCTAGCAGCAACGAAACGGCCAGTTGATACCAAGTAGCGGTCTAAAGTTTAATTCTGATTGTGTTGCAAAAACAGGCGATTGTGTGATGTTGGCGCTTAATTTTTACCTAATTTCATAAAACCTCGCTTTGATGTGTTTCCTCCCACCCCACTGAAGGAGTGGGAGGAAACACGACCAGCAATTCCAAATTCAAAAATTTAAGAGGAATCAGTCGCTGGAGAGAGTGGTG
>NZ_JAVRCK010000144.1:0-13183 GCF_034530815.1 Nostoc sp. DedSLP03 | reverse complement strand
ATGATTTCGCTTTTTTACTATTTGCTTATTCCGGAGAGTGACAGAAGAGGGATATTCTACATTCATGTTGATCAAATCGGCTGCAACAACCTCTGCCACAACCGTGTATATCTCTGCTGGTCATCTGTAGTCCGCATAGCCAAAGATATTGCTTTTTTGTCACCGATGATGATCGCCAACTTCCTTGCACGGGTAAGCCCTGTATAAAATAGGTTGCGCGATAGCATCATATAATGCTGCATATGCAATGGAAATATCACCACAGGATACTCTGAGCCTTGGCTTTTATGCACTGAGACAGCAAATGCCAGGGTAATTTCATTCAGGTCAGCATAATCGTAAACCACAGCCCGACCACCATAATTAACTGTAACTTCTTGCTCTACGGTGTCAATACTTAAGATATTCCCTAAATCACCGTTAAAAACTTCACGGTTATAGTCATTGGTTAGTTGGATAATGCGATCGCCTTCACGTAGAATCATGCCACCCCGATTAATCTCCACCAAATCAAAACTAGGCGGATTGATCAGCTGTTGCAGCACAGCGTTCAAGTTACGAGTTCCCACCAGTCCCCGCGACATGGGACAAAGTATTTGCACATCTGTTGCCGGATTAAAGCCCAGTCGGGGAATCAAATCGGTGATCAGTTCACAGATTGCCTGTACCCCGTGTTCTGGCTGATTTCCTCCACCATGCCAAATACAATCAGACACGGGATTATCAGAGATTGGCTCAAGCGCCGGATATTCTCCCTGGTTAATTTGGTGTGCAGCGGTGATGATTGCGCTCTGTTGGGCTTGCCTAAATACTTGCGTTAGCCGAACCACTGGTACTTGAAGCGAATTTATTAGATCAGCTAATACTTTTCCTGGCCCAACTGAGGGAAGCTGGTCGATATCACCCACCAATAATAGTTGCGCTCCTTCTGCTACTGCTTTCACCAAAGAGTGTGCCAGGAATAGGTCAAGCATTGAAGCTTCATCAACAATAATTGCGGTGTGCGGCAAAGGGTTATCGCTACCGCATTTAAACCCCATTTTCTTGGGGTCAAACTCCAGTAGGCGATGTATGGTCTTTGCTTCAAGTCGGGTCATTTCGGATAGTCTTTGTGCTGCCCTCCCCGTTGGCGCAGCTAGAGCAATCGATTTACCCATTGCTTTCCACAAGCTGACTATTGTATGGGTGGTGAAAGTTTTCCCCACACCAGGGCCACCAGTGAGAATCATGAATGGAGAATAAGCCGCTATCTCCACAGCTTGCTGCTGCTGTTGCGATAATTGTATTTTATGACTAGCGGTAAAACGTTCAATCCAACCACGAACACGAGGCATATCCTGTGCAATCGGTTGGCGTAATCTTCGAGAGATTAACTGCGCTAAGTTCTGCTCAGTATGGAAAAACGTTGGTTTGTAACACAATAGTAGTTTCTCGCCATAATCATCTCGAATCCTCTCCCTAACCAACTCCTCTCTGGCACCCATATCTTTGATGATATTGGTTATCGCATCTTCTGTCGGCTGATGCTCCTGAGTTGTCAGCAGTTTGATGACTTTTTCGATTAGCTCTGGCTGTGGTAAGTAGCAGTGACCATCTTCTGCGGCTTCACTTAAAGCATGGGTTATTCCAGCGCAGTATCTAAATTCGCTATCAGGTGCAACTCCCAGGTTACGCGCAATCTTGTCAGCTGTAAGAAAACCTATTCCGTAGATATCAGTCGCTAACTGATATGGATTATGGGTAACTGTATCAATAGCTTTGTCCTGGTATTGCTTGTATATCTTCACAGCATAAGTTGTTGAAACGCCGTGGCTTTGCAAAAATACCATCACTTCTTTAATCGCTTTTTGAGTTGACCAAGCGTTTTTGATCAGAGTGATCCGCTTTTTGGCGATACCCTGGACTTCAATCAGTCGCTCAATTTGGTTTTCGATGATGTCGAGTGTTTCCAAACCGAAGTGAGCAACGATACGCTTGGCTGTGACTGGGCCAACTCCTTTGATTAGTCCACTGCCCAAGTATTTCTCAATTCCGGTGAGTGTTGCTGGTTTGGTTTCTTTATAATTGGTGACTTGGAATTGTGGCCCAAACTGAGGATGATCACGCCAAAAGCCTGTTAGTTGAAGTGTCTGCCCTGGCTGAATGTTGGCAAAATTACCGACGATTGTGGTTAAATCTCTAAATCTAGGACGTATCAAACGCGCCACTGTATACCCCGACTCCTCTGAGTGGAAAGTCAAACGTTCTATTACCCCGGTAATTATTTCATGCTGGGGAGTAACGTTAACTTGTTGCTGGATGGGAGTTTGGGAAGTGGACATTGCTTTGGGCAAAAATGTTTCGTGCTGTTGTTACGGCAAAATATTCAATATTAGTATTGATGAACTATTAATATAGTACATACACACTAAAATATAATATGCAATTGTCTGCTGGGACAAAGCATTTATATAAACTAGTGTCCTTTATACTAGTGTCTTTTATACCGAAATTACAGCATCAGCACTCAAAAGTGCAATCATCACCAGTTCATTGCGGGTACGCGATCGCTGAACCAGAGCAGCGCCAATCGGAGGCATCTTTTACAGCTGTGGCGATTTGTTTCCAATCTTTGGAGTAGCGAGTTTTGCTCATATAAAAGAAACACTTAATTAAGAAGATAGTCTTTGATCTTGTTTTGATGAGAGCGCAAAACAGAGAGAGCAAGATGTTCAGTTTTGCGAATTGTTTCTCGACTTAGGTTTAGACGTTTCGCAACTTGACTCAAAGTCAACTGCTGATTATCTGACAATCCAAAACGTAGAGTCAATACTTCTCGTTGCCTTGGATTGAGCAATGTCAGTAACTTGCTCAAGTCTTGGTGTAGAAGCTCTTGAGCTATTTGCTCATCTAGGGAAATACCATCCATCGGTAAAATGTCAGCTAGTTCAGTTTCGCGCTCATCTCCGACTCGCATTTCTAGCGAGACTGGAGTGCGGGAAACGTGAAGATATTCCCGTATTTGATTGGGCAATACATTTAAGGATTCGGCAATTTCTGCTACAACTGGAGGACGACCCAAAGACTGAGACAGTTGCTGCTGTACTCTCCTAATTTTATTTAATTTCTCGTTGATATGAATTGGCAGACGGATAGTGCGAGATTTTTCTCCAATCGCGCGTGTTATTGATTGCTTAATCCACCAATAAACGTAGGTCGATAGTTTATAGCCTCGGTTGGGATCAAACTTTTCGATTCCCTTTTGTAAACCTAGTGCCCCTTCTTGGAGCAAATCGAGAAAATCTAAATTGTGGTTCTGGTATTTTTTGGCAACAGAAACCACCAACCGTAGGTTAGCTGTCACCATTTTCTCTTTAGCTTTTTGACCTTGTTGAACGATTGACTGTACTTCAGCTTCGGTTTGCCCAAGCGAGGTAGCTAATTCTCTTGCAGTTGGTTGGCGGTTTAATTGAAGTGCAAGGCTTGAACGATGTTCTTCAATCACCATCATCTGCTGCAACGCCCTTGCATTTGTAATTTCTTGCTCAGGAGTTAGCAGAGGGTAGCGTCCGATTTCTTTGAGGTAGGAATAAACTAAGTCGGTAGTTAAACTGGACATAAAACTTAATGAATGAGATAAACAAGATAAATTGAGAAGCTACCTATTGAAACTATTTGTTTGAGCAGTATTCTTCAAGATATAGGCAATCTGCAAAGAAGATGGGATTTTTGCAATCGTGTTAAATTGATATAAATTTTTAAGTTCAACTTGAATATAAAGGAGAATTTCAAAAGTTCTGCTTGTGAACATTGATACTTATATATATCTTGCTGTTTGATGCTTGCTTGTTTTGCCTGAAAGCCTGTATAAGCTAAAAATCTACCATAAACTATACTGTGTAATTTAGATCCTACTTATGCCGATCATCGCAATTATCAATCAAAAAGGAGGAGCAGGTAAATCAACAGTTTCTGTTCATCTTGCACGATGGCTACAAAAACAAGGTAAATCAGTGCTACTTGTAGATGCTGATGCTCAATGCTCATCTTCTAAGTGGCTCAAGCGATTAGAACAAGTTATTCCTTGTCAGATTATTCAAGCGCCTGATGCACTATTGGATGAGTTACCTAAGCTAAATGAATCATATACATGGGTTATTGCTGATGGGCCTGCTGCCCTCTCTGAAACAACCAGAGCATTAGTTTTAACTGCTGATTTAGCAATTATTCCATGCCAACCTGCTGGTATTGACCTTGAAAGTGCTTCTGATACTGTACATTTGATTCAACAAGCGCAAAGGATTCGGCGAGGAGAACCTAAAGCCGTAATGTTTGTTAATCGTGCAGTTAAAGGAACTAAATTGAAAGATGAAGCAGTAGAAGTACTTCAATTAATGCCAAATGTCACCGTTTTAGAAAATGTACTTCATCAACGACAGATCATCGCCGATTGCTATGGACAAAATTCTACTATCTTTGATTTACCTGGATCAACAGCCGGAATCGCTAGACGTGAAATTGAACAATTATTCAAAAAATCTTTGGAGGTTTTGAATGAATAAACCAAGACAATCACTAACTCAAGGACTCTCTGCCTCCATTGCCCAAAAATTTATCACTGATCCAAAAAGTGTCGAATCTTCTCAAACATTATCTATTCAACAAATTCAACTTCCTGCCAAGCAACCCCGTCGTTACTTTGCTCCAGACAAGCAATCTCAATTAGTCCAATCAATTAAAGATCATGGGATTCTAGAACCGTTACTAGTTCGTCCATTAAAAAATGGAACCTATGAGTTAGTTGCTGGAGAAAGGCGATATCGAGCAGCCCAGGAAATTGGATTGAGTGAGCTTCCTGTCGTTTTTAGAGACTTAGATGATCAACAAGCTCTCCAAATTGCTCTTGTAGAAAACCTCCAACGTGAGGATCTTAACCCAGTTGAAGAAACGGAGGCAATTCTTGAGCTTCTTTCACTCAAACTCAAGATCAGCTCCGAAGAGGTTAGTTCTATACTGAATCGTGCTAATCACGCAAAAAACCGTCAACAACAATTGGAGGAAAACGTTTTCCTCCAACTTCAAGTTATCGAATCGGTCTTATCTGGGTTAGGAAAATTTTCGTCAGAATCCTTTCGTACCAGTCGTTTACCATTGCTAAATCTGCCTATTGATATTTTGACAGCACTCCGTGAAGGTAAAATAGAGTTTACAAAGGCTAGAGCGATCGCACAAGTTAAAAATAAAGAACAGCGAAAAACCTTGCTCAACCTAGCAATATCCCAAAACTTGAGTTTCAGAGAAATTAAGCAAAAAATCCAGGAACTCAATGTCATTGAACAAGACAATCCACCTAGTAAAATCTATGTTCAGAGGTATTTTAAAATCGGAAAACAACTTAAAAAAACATCTGTTTGGAATGATCCCAACAAACGAGCGAAGTTAGATAAACTACTCTCTCAACTAGAAGAGTTGGTAGGAAAAGCTGATGAATAGTGGCAACTATACGCTTTAGTACATAAACTCATCTGTGACTTAGTAAAAATGTTTAAAAGGTGAACTGCTAGTTAAAATACACTCATTTGCTAAAGTTCAGGAAAGAAAGTTCTGATGAAGTCTACCGAGCGCTCGCCCAAGCCACCTAAACAACAGCCAAAACCCAACGACCAAAGCTCAAAGCTTGACCTTGTAGCTTATAAACCAGTAGAGAAACAGCAGCCAACCTCTCAGCCTGATATTACTCCCAGTGATGATCTGCCGTCAGTTGAGCAGCCAGCCCAAGCAGAGGTGATACCTCCTTTAAGGTCAAAGCCGGACACTGCTGAAAAACCGCAACATTTAGAGAAAAGTAAAGCAGAACGTACCTCTGAACGTACCTCTCCTGACAAGAGAAAATCTAAATCACCGCAACAGTCCAAGCAGCAGGGACAATTGACACAAGGAGGTGATGAACAAGAGTTACCGCCAGAACGCTGTCAACACATCCAGTTTTTGGATTGTAATTCCTCAGTGGGGCGTGTCATATTCGAGTGCTACCACTGCCAACAGGGAATAATTAGCGAATATACTGGAGAGCCAGTGATGGGAGAATATAAAGGCCATCCTTCACTAATTCAGGTGAAAGTCCAATGTCCTAATTGTGAGCAGACAGCGATTAGGTTAACAACGGGTCAGGTGCTTTCAACAACAGCGATTCCTTCTCCTTGGCAGCAATAATGCCACACTCTCTCTTCAAGAGTGATTGGTGAAAGATATTTACGATTGATAATGCAAATGAGAATTTTATCCTCAATAATAACTGCACTAACGGCACTGACACTAACTAGTTGCAGCACTACTACTGCTCAACAGTATAAAGCTACAGCACTCACCAGTTACACCTGGCAAGTTAAATATGCCAATAACCTAACTAGTGAACCACGACCCCGCATTGAAACCTTTGCTACTACTTCGGTGCTGAATCGAAATGGAGTAAAACCACCGGGAGAAGTAATTGGCCCAGATGATCGAGGGCTATGGTGGCCTACTTTACCGCCGCGACCAAGCGTTGATGAAGTTGAACAACGTAAAAAATTTCCAGAAGAGGCAGACAAACCTGAATTAGTGAAAGATGTAAAGTACAAACTGACTTATGGAGTGGGTAATTCTCAGCAGACACTACCTACTAATTATGATGTTTATCGACAAGTAGTAAAAGCTTACCCCCAAAGAACTCCTTTGGAATTGACTTTGGGTGTAAATGATAATTCAGTTGAGAAAGCTGAACCTGTAAGCAAGTGATAACGCACTCGTTACGTAGTCAGCAAGAAGTTAAAGATCAAAACTGAATTGCTTTTCAACAAAAGATTAACACTAAAGTATAAATCAAGCTGTCAACCCATTCTCTGCGAGACACTACGCAAACGAGGAATTCAAAATTAAAGACAAGACGCTCGTGGACTCGCTTTCCGCGTTAGCAAGTCTTCGAGCATCGCGTCTTGTAGCCCCTTGATTCTTTGAATCAGTAGGTGTAATGACCTTGAAGGATAATTAATTCAAAATTATTCTTATTCTTCCTAACAGTATTTTGAATTTCATTAAAGGATCAACGATGATCTAAATTAATTTTTACTGCATTGATATAAAAGATTTCAAAAATTCCTACTGGGGGCTACATGGGGGCTATATATACCCCAACAATAGTTCAAGACTTTGGGAATATTTTGACCCCTATATAGGGTGTATATAGGTGCTATATAGGGTATATTTGACTGACTGACATTTTATACCCCATTTAGCCCCCAAGGGGTTATGATAAACTCTTGGTTCTAAATCAAAAAGGGGTAGTTATTTTATTTTTGTCTCCCCTGCTACCCAAAATTATCTGAACGGATAAATTTCACAAATCAAAGTGTATTACCTTTGTCTTTATGTCTAACATTCACACCTTACAAAAAATTTTTCCTGCGGGTTTCGATAACGGTTACGGAAGCCTCAAACTTTTAGTCGATGGCTTTGAAGTAGTTCGTGTCCCCAGCTATATAACCAATGCCGAGATGGAAGATGTACCTGGACGGGTAGTTTTTAACGGTAGTGCTTACACTGTCGGAGAGTCAGCTTATCGGACAGGAAATTATTTTGACCGAAACACCGATAACAATGAAAACAAAGTCAACAACGCATTATTGACTTTATTGGGTGCATTGGCACATCTACCACATCGTAAGGCTTGGCACTTAAAATTAGTCGTCAGTTTACATGATGTTGCTCTGGCTAATGAACTACAAAAAGTACTCAATGGAGAATATCAGCCAATACTTGCTGGTAAACAATCAGACGTGAAAGTAGAAGTGCTAAAAGTTGTACTAGAGGGTATGGGTGCATTGTTTGGGCATCCACTACCAAAAAAACTAACCATTTTAGACTTTGGCAATGGAACAACCCTATATTCTCGTTACAACCGGGGTCAACGAGAAGTTCACACCGCCTACCCCATCGGTGTGGAAGTTCTCATCGATGATATCTCCCAAAAAATGAAACATCTAAATGGAGGAAAAATTGGGGATGCTTCCAAGATCCGATTTTGTCTGGAAATGGGACATACCAGATACAGCCGTGACATCGATATCAAAGATATATACACCGCTTGTTTAAAAGATTGGTATGAAAAATACTTGAAGAAAGTGGTGAATCTGACACTTGATGCCAAGCACCAAGGGGATGAAATCTGGGCGATAGGTGGAGGCTGCCTCTTACCTGGATTTAAGAAGCTGTTGGAGAAAAACGGCTTCAAAATCCTGGACAATCCGGTAGAAGCCAATGTCTCTGGGCTTTTAGAGATGGCAAAAGCCATCACCAGCAAGAATCCAACTACTACATCTCTTAAGTGATCGCAATGGCAGACAAACTTGACTTAACCCCAGAAAAAGTTCGGATCAAAGATAGCTACCGTGAGCGGATATTTGCCGAATCACAGCAACTAGGTAAAAGTTACCTGGAGACACTTTACTTTATCATTGATTGTTATTTTGCTTTCAGAAAGGGTGCATTTCCCACACAACAAGTAGCTTTCACGCCGAATAATACTGAAGATAACAAACTTACTTCAATGACTCAAGAGCCATCTATTATCGAAAACCAAGAGGATTCTGATGACCAAACCTTCACTCTTGATTTTGAGTTGTAAGGGAAGTATAGGACTGCTGCCTCTATAGTGTGTAAGTCAAGCGATCGCACTATAGCGTCATCGCTTTCTTTTGCATAAAGAAAATAGTTCTAGTACCTCTGTTTGCTAAAGTAATTCTAAGGCGCGTGAATTTCCAAACAATCCAGAGACATCACAACAATGAGAATACTTCATGGCACCTGGATACCAAACGAGGAAACTGACTTTATTCAGTCAGGGTCTTTTTACTTGTGGGTAGAAACTCAATTATCCCAAAAAAGTCACACCAATAATCAACAAATTCATCCTGGACATTTGCTAAAATCCGAATTAATCGCCTTTTTAGTACAAGAATTGGGAATTAAAGAAGACAATACTAAATTTTTCCAACGCATATCTCCTAAATACTTTGCCTTACCAACGACCAATAATCAGCCCCTACCTTCACCAGAATTAACCAAATATTTAGAAATTGAGTTGACTGATAGCTATGAAGAATTCCAATATTGGCAGGTAGATTGTTATGAAACAGTAGTATATACCAAAAATGTCACAGCACTTAATATTATTAAACTACTTAAAGATATCCATTTTTTAGCAATATATAATGTGGAGAAGTTTCAAATTGGTTCAGATTTATTATTTTGGTATCATTACACTCAAAGTTTTAAACAAGTAATCCTCAAAGACCAATTTATTCCCGCCCTAAAATATCGACAGTTATCATCGGAAAATCCGAAGAAAAAAGGCAAAAGCAAGACTGATAAAGCAGCATTTGAAATTTATGCCACCTGGGAAATTATTTCCGAACAATATGAAGCAAATATTCTTAAATATATTGACTATATGCCACTAATATGTGTGGCAGGTAAAGCAACAGTTAGTTATCCTATTGAGTTTTTTGAGCGAGAAACACTATTGCGTCACTTTTCCGAATATGTACTTGATGATTTAGTGACTCACACCCCATCTACAGCCGCTTTTGACAAACAAATTGCTAATTCTCTAATTGAATCTTGCTTTTATCCTCGTCAGCATAATCCACTAACAACAAATACTGCCCTCGATGAATATCAGCAATGGTTGGTGTGGAAAACCAAAATTACTCGTACTCAAGCTGATTCACCTTTTCATCTGTGCTTCCAGTTACATTCTCCTTCATCGTCACAAATAGACAATTGGCAAATTCAATTTTTGGTAGCGAGTAAACAAGACCCTTCTTTGAAGTTAGCGTTAGCAGACTACTGGACAATGAATCAATTTTCCAAAACTGCTGTACATAAAGATTTTGGTAAAGATTTTGAAACAAATTTGCTGCTGAATCTGGGGTATGCAGCCAGGATGTATCCCAAACTATGGCTTGGGTTGGAAACAGCGAGTCCAATCGCAATGCAAATTACCTTAGATGAAGCATTTGCCTTCCTTACTGAAAGTGCTTGGGTACTGGAAGACTCAGGATTCAAAGTAATTGTACCTGCTTGGTATACTCCCACAGGTTGTCGTCGCGCCAAAATTCGCCTCAAAGCATCGGGTAGTAAACTTGCTGCAACGAAAGGGGAAACAAAAAGCTATTTCGGCTTAGACTCACTGGTGGAGTATCAGTATGAATTAGCGATTGGGGAGCAAACTGTCACACCTATTGAATGGGAACAACTGATTAACGCTAAAACTCCCCTAGTGCATTTTCGCGGTCAATGGATGGAATTAGACCGAGATAAAATGCAGCAGTTACTCGAATTTTGGCAGTCCCACGGTAACGAACAACCCCAGATGACCTTACTGGAGTTTCTACAACGCAGTGCTGAATTGGGGTCAGAATGGGAAATTGAACATGATGAAGCTTTGTCAGAGATGATAGAAAAGCTACAAGATAAAAGTCGCCTAGAACCAATTTCTGAACTTGATAATCTGCAAGGCACACTCCGAGAATATCAAAAACGTGGTGTTTCCTGGCTACAATATCTGGAAAATTTGGGATTAAATGGCTGTTTAGCAGACGATATGGGTTTAGGTAAATCCGTGCAGGTGATTGCCCGATTAGTGCAAGAGAAGGAGTTACATTCAGCTCTGAAAGTAGGAGGAAAAATTACTTCTTTATCTGCCCTGCCCACACTATTAATTGCTCCGACTTCTGTTGTTGGCAACTGGCAGAAGGAAATTGCCAAATTCGCACCTCATTTAAAAACTATGGTGCATCATGGTAGCACTAGGCTGCAAAATCTAGCTGATTTCAAAGCTGCTTGTAAACAAAACGATGTGATAATTAGTTCTTTTACTTTAGTCCGCAAAGATGAAAAGTTATTGAGCGGCATCGAGTGGCAACGAATAGTCATGGATGAGGCACAAAATATTAAAAATCCGAAAGCTGCCCAAACTAAAGCTATTTTAAAATTAAGAGCTAAACATCGGCTGGCATTAACAGGAACTCCTGTAGAAAACCGCTTACTGGATTTGTGGTCAATTTTTAACTTTCTCAATCCTGGTTACTTGGGTAAAGAAGCCCAGTTTCGGAAAATCTTCGAGATTCCGATTCAAAAAGACAATGACCGCGTGAAATCTGCCACCTTGAAAAAACTGGTAGAACCTCTAATTCTGCGAAGGTTAAAAACTGACCAATCTATTATTAATGACTTGCCAGATAAAGTGGAACAAAAACTCTACACCAACCTGACCAAAGAGCAAGCATCGCTTTATGAAGTAGTGGTACTAGATGTAGAAAAACAATTGCAATCAGCAGAGGGAATTCAACGCAAAGGATTGATTCTTTCAACCCTGATGAAATTGAAGCAGATTTGTAATCATCCAGCCCAATTTCTGCAAGATGGGAGTGATTTTTCACCACTACGTTCCCACAAACTCAGTCGGTTAGCAGAGATGGTTGAGGAGGCAGTTGATGAAGGAGAAAGTTTACTCATTTTTAGTCAATTTACGGAAGTGGGTGAGAAGATTGAAAAACATCTCAAACACAGTCTGCATTGCAATACTTACTATTTGCATGGTGGTACTAGTCGCCCACGTCGAGAACAAATGATTACCGAATTTCAAGACCCAAATACAGAACCATCGGTTTTTATCCTTTCCTTGAAAGCAGGGGGCGTAGGTATCACCCTCACGAAAGCCAACCATGTCTTTCACTTTGACCGTTGGTGGAACCCAGCAGTTGAAGACCAAGCAACTGACCGTGCTTTCCGTATTGGTCAAAAAAAGAATGTCTTTGTGCATAAATTTGTTGCTATTGGAACTCTAGAAGAGAGAATTGACCAAATGATTGAAGATAAGAAAAAACTTTCTAATGCTGTTGTTGGTAGCGATGAATCTTGGCTCACTGAATTAGATAATGAAGCCTTTAAGCGGTTGATTTCATTGAATAAGAGTGCAATTTTGGAGTAGATATCATGGCGAAATTTAGTCGAACTTGGTGGGGCGATCGCTTTATTCAAGCACTAGAAGCTTTTACAGATGATAACCGACTCAAAAGAGGACGGTCTTATGCTAGCGGTGGTAAAGTCAAAAGCTTTGAGATTGACTTAAATAAAATTACTGCCAAAGTCAGAGGCTCAGTTAATCCCTATTTTGGAGTTTACAAAGAACCAACTTATAATATAGAGATTCAGATTACACCTATTGCTAAAACCCGTTGTCATGAAGCTATCCAAAAGCTTTCTTCTAAAGCCAGTATCATTTCTCGATTGCTGCTAAATGAAGTCCCAGAAAATATTGAAGATACTTTCTCTAATTTGGGGCTATATTTATTGCCCCATAGTAGTAATGATTTCAAAACTAAATGCTCTTGCCCAGATTATGCTAATCCCTGTAAGCACATTGCTGGAGTTTACTATTTAGTGGCTTCTCAATTAGATAATAATCCCTGGTTGTTATTTGAATTACGGGGATTATCGAAAGCAGAACTTCAAGCCAAATTAGCTGATTCTCCTTTGGGAAAAGCTCTTTCTGAGGAATTAAATACTAAAGAAATTCCTTTAGAACTTTCTAATTCGCTGTACACTCAGCTAGAAAAACAATCTCTTAACCAAATGCCAAATGCCAGAGAATTTTGGTTAGGTACAAAACGATTACCACAAACTATTGAAGTGGCGACTCCAGGTAGTATCTGTGCAATTTTGATTAAGAAACAAGGGGATTTTCCTGATTTCTGGCACAATGATGCATCCTTTATTGAAACAATGGAAGAACTGTATCAGCGAGTCAAAACCAAAAATCATCAGTTCTGATTTCAGGGCTGTTGAAGAAGAATTCAGCTCTTCTGAATTAAGACGCTCTCTACGAGACGCTAAAAGCGTAGCTTGCAACTCTTACAGAGTACGTAGACTCGCTTTCCGCTTCGCTTACAAAGAAAGGCAGAAGTACGAAGGCAGGGGGCAGAAGGAAAGAAGTATTAACAAAAACTTTAGTTGTGGGTATAAAGCCCACTTTAAAAGAAATAATTATACCGAGTGGAGAGTGCAACAAGGTATAAAGCGTCCTTGTTTCAATCCCACCCTTTTAAGAGCTTGTCATTACCAACATCTTTTAAAGTGAGGTAGGGATGTAATAGAGTCAGAG
>NZ_JAVRCK010000143.1:0-13221 GCF_034530815.1 Nostoc sp. DedSLP03 | reverse complement strand
TGAAACGGACTGGTATGGATAACGATTATATGATTCGAGTTCTCAGTTCTTGTTTCATTGACTCTACATTAGATTCCTCTCAGCCCTTATGTAAAGCCTAGTTGAGATGCTCTTACCCTGATATTTTAAGAGAAGCAGACTTGGGGAACTTGCTCCAAAAATAGAAGCATTAGCATTAACGGGTAAGTGACTTGACGTACCATTGTTAGTTATAGAATATCTGCTACTGTACTTGCTCCCTTGAAGTGGGCGAGGAAGCAGAGGATTGTGATTGCAATGTCGGGTGAGGTTGTGTACACCCCGGATGGAGAGGCTGTGGCACTGGCGGAAATGATGCGGCAGTTTCCGGTGGGGGAGTAGGTTATGGATCAATACGGTTCAGTTAAGACTTAAAGTTGTGTAAATTATTTACTTCCTCATTCTGGAAGTAACTCTCTATATTCCCAATTTCCGCGTCTACCCAACTCTTGGATAATATTGTCAGCAATTTGTGTGGCTTTGACACTGCTACTTTTAATTAATTTACTAAGAATAGTCTTAGTTTCATTCTGCCAGCCATACGTACTCCACCCAGGTTTGTCTTTTTTAATCATCAGTTCAAAACATTCGGCTGTTAATTCTGGCATTGAGTCAGCAAGTAAAACTAGACGGTCAAGTATCAGGAAATCAGGCTCTACTTTCCCAACTAACTCAAGAATACCTTTGAGTTGTGTCAGTGACCAGGAGTCATCTAGCTTCTCAGATCCAACCCACCAGCCAAAAGCAGCAAGTTCAGTACTGTAAGAACTAATTTCAGTAGAACTACGAGCTATTTCAAAACGGTTTTCCCAAAGCAATTGTAGTGTACTAAGAATTTCTGGCTCGACCTCATTCTGTGTGTTCTTAAGGCTTCTACCTACAAATTCAATAGCGTAACCACGCAATTGATCAGAAGCTAACTCAAAAAATCTTGTTAGTAATCCTCTTGGATCATCCAAATTCAATTTTTCACGCCAGTAGAAAGTCATTAAGTGTTCAATAAGATTTTCATTAATAATTGTTAGTTTTTTTTCTTCAATCTCATCGGAATTTAACTGTTCAACTCTATAGCTATATTCCTCCTGTAGTAAATTAAAAACATTATCATAGGTATGGCAATAAGTAATGTAGCTTTCCCAAGCTGCGAGTCGTAAGTTACTCAAACTTTCTTCTTGTGGAAAAATTTTTTCTACACTTTGACTTGCCCAAAGCGGATCTAGTAAAACCAGCCAAGGAAACCATTGACCATAGACTGAGCGGATTGCCAACGATGGCTCTTGCTCTAAGTTGAGATGCTCATCAAGTACCTGTCGAACTTCCGGCATTTCATCAAAACCTCGCTGCAACTGCTCTGCACTCTCAGGTAGTTGTTCAAAGTGGCGACGAACCCAAAGAGCATAGCGTACAACTGTATGGATTGCTTTTCCTCGAACAGTATTAATTGCCAGATTACTATAATCATGATTTGAGCTATAGTAGCCCATTTCTCTTTCTGGGCTTGGGTCTGGATGTTGAGTTAAAAGTCTGAGGATGTTCCAAACCTGATTACGGAAATCAAAGGGAATTGCTTTTGTATTAACGCTCAGTCCGACTCCAATTAAATCTACCACTGTTCGGCAAGGTTCAAGCCAATTGTTGTTAGGTTTATCATAAATTGCTTGGTCTTCCTTCAATTCTTCAGACTTCTCAGCTATCCAATTGCAAAGACTTAGAACCGATGTCCAATCAAACTCTTCTATTTGTTCCTGTTGTGAGTGATTATTTAAGGCTTGACGGAAACCCCTAAGCAGATGCGACAGATATGTTGGGTGTAGGCCTTGAAATTGAGAAGCTGCTTGTGCATAACGCTGAGGATTTTTTTCAGCTATTCTTGCTAGAGCATCTCCTAGTCCTGAGCGCGAGGGTTCGTCAAATTCCCAATAATTTGTAGAGTTTGGCTGCCAAGCTTTCAGAAAGTCAACTAGCTCTTCAATACTCAGAGATTCCAATTCCAAGTCAGTTTTTGGACTTACTAAACCTACAACTCTAGCACTACCAATTCTTCTAGGAAAAGTATTTGAAATTTCACTAGCACCAAACTCATTAACTAACTGTTTATAGCGTTCTTGCCAATGTATCGAAAGAATATCTTTTATTACTGTCAATTTTTTCCACTGCCAGCGTCTCACCCATTCAGCTTTTTTTTCTTGGTCTTCTAGCCAAGAGTAGTCAATTTGCGGGTTTTCTATCCAACCTAGAATCTGCTCTTGTTTGCCTACAGGAAGTTGAGCAAAATTATCTTTGAGTAAGTGTACATACTCATAATCTTCGTCAGGATAACTATTTGTAAAACGGTTATGATCAGCCAGCTTTTCAATAAGCAAATTGTAGTCTACATCTTGATACTTATTAATTAAGTAAAGGGCGATGCGATGAAAAACCCGCCAACGGCTCTTCTCTAATAGCGAAACAATATCTCTTATTTTACTATTATCTTCTTCTAAAATTTGCTCTGCTGTATCCTTTACTGCTGCTACCAAAATTTTTCTAACTTCTAAGTGAGAGTACTTTTCATCAGATTCCTCAATAGTATGTAGCCAGTAATATGAGCCATCTTCCCACATAGGTAAGCTTGTTTCCCGTTGTTGGAGTTCTTCATCAGAGTAGGAATAATTAACTGCATCAAATAGCAGAAAAATTAACATCGTCAAAACATCTAGTTTTTCTTCTGTTGCTACTTTTACTAATTCTGTTACACACTTTTTAATAATTCGTTCATAGTTCCAATTATCAAAGCGAATTTGTGGTTTTGGTAAGGGAAGATACACTCTGTTGTCAGCTTCTTTTTTATTGGAAAAATTAGAATCTGGCATAACTGCAAATAAGGTTTTAGCCAAATCTAATGCTTTTTTAAAGTGACCTCCCTTAGCAAGATGTACTATAAGAGCAGTAACTTTCTTTGGAAGTAGAGATGATGAGTATAGTGTTTCTATCCATGTTTTTACTTTATTAACCATCTGCACTGTTTCTTGTGAAGGCATTTGAAGTCCAGCATCAACAAAATCTTCATGAACACTGGGATTATTACTTTCTATTTGAAGTGCAATTTCTAGTACTTCTGTTGGCTTGTGTTTAGTCATCCGTGCCAGATAGCGAGACTCAGCCCACATTGGGAATGTTATAGTGCCTTGAATCCTATCCTCAACAATTGGAGGAGGATTTTGAAAAAAACCTTTGTTTTTTAATGGCTCAATCCACTCTGGATTTTTTAAATGATTAAAAAAGTAGTGACGCTGCTGAGGATGAATAATTAATGCTATTGCTATTTCTAACTTTTCGACATTAGCTTCTCTCAGAATTTTGTCAATTTCATCTGTTGTTTTGAAAAATTTCTGAGCAATCACGCCAAGAAAAGATTCAAAGATTTCATACTTATTACGTAGTTCTTGTTCACTGTGATTCTGTTCATTTTCACCGCTATCATCCGCTCTTTGTATAAACCACTCTGTCACATTCCACCACTGTTCAACAATAGGTATTAATGTATCTCGAACAGGTTTATTTTCAGCAATACACAGTTCAAAAAAATGAATAGTTTTTTCTTTAGTAGCATTATTAGAGGCTTTATGTCTATTAAGAATTTGCTGTATATGATTAAACAGTTGAGAGTTTATATTAATATCATGGTTAATTGGATAACTTTGTTCAACCTCAAAACCACTATTTTGCCAAATTTGCAAAAGATTATCTAATTCGTCTTTATAGTTAAATGTTATGCTATTATTTTCAGCAGAAATATAGTTAGGTAATTGATTACGTATTTCACTTACAGCATGAGATAAAAATTTTAATTGACCAGGAATCTTTTTCTCAAATATTAAACAAACTATACCTTTATATAGTTCAGCTAAGGGACTAGCATTAACATTCAACCAAGAATATATTGAATTACGGGTTATTGTCCAATAACTTGGTGCTGCTATTGAATCCAAATCGGATGAAAGGGAACTTTTAAACTCTAAATATCTACTAGCTTCTAAAAATTGTTTATCTTGATAGCTTAAATTTTTATCCTTAGCCCATTCTTCCGCTTTTTGTAATGCCTTTCCTCGCAACAAACGTGATTTATCAGTTCTACCAGAAGCTACCCAAAAGCGAAAGTTTTCAGAATAAGGGCGCAGATTATTTAATTGAGTCTCAATCCAATTGAAGTTAAATATTTCCTGATAAATCTGGTTATATATCTTCAGCTTACCTTGCTGTCTAATAACCAATCCCGAAAGTTGTAGCTCACTTTGCTCTAATGTCTCATCTGCTATTACCTGAGATTGCTCCTCAGCCAATCTGACTTGTTGGTACAGTTCTAGCAAATACCCTGCCCGTTGTTCATCTCGTAAAATCCGGGCTTGAATCGTCCGAAAATGCTCAGGCTCATCCTGTGATTCCCAACTTTCAATAATCCGCAACCTAACAACTTGCTCTACTGAACGAGGAGTTTGTTGCTCAGACTCCTCAACCATAGACTGACACAGCTTTTGAGTTAAAAATGGTTGCCCACCAGTCCACTGCAAAATCTCCTGCATTATGGCTTGGGGATGACTAAATTTTCCATACAAACCCTTTTCTAATGGTTCAGTTTCATGTAACTGGAAACCTTTTAGAGAGATAGCCTGACCAACGTTAAAGGGAGTACGCTGTTTATCTTCAATCAAATTGCTAGGTGATGCAACCCCTAACAAACAAAAAGTGAGGCGTAATAATTCCGGGTTATCAACTCGCTTGTTATAGCAAGCACGAATCAATGCAAAAAAGTCATCTGTAGGAAAATTTAAACTGAGTACGCTATCTATTTCATCAATAAAGATAACGATATCTTCTTGAACTTCTACAATTAATACTTCTTCTAAAAACTTGCGAAATCCTGTAACTAGCGAATTTAACTGATTCGCTTCCCACCAATCACCAAAGTCTAAATCTAATCCAAAACTGTCAATGAGCGTGTCAATTAAATCTGCATACCATTGTTCAGGAGAGACATTCTGAATACCTCCAGCAGAAAGGTCAACTGCGGCACACTTTACACCATCTTCCTGCAATCGCTGCATGGTTCGTACACGCAAGCTGGATTTACCACTCTGTCTGGAATTCAGTACGTAACAAAACTTCCCCGCTTTCAGTCCTTCATATAACTGTGTATCAGCTTCTCGTATGACGTAGGTGCTGGCATTTTCAGGTAGACTTCCAGAGAATATGTATTGGTCAACCACAATTTACCTACTCCAAACGAGTTGAGAAATACTGACGATACAAATCACAACCAGGAACGCAATCATTACCAATAAATCTTACCAAACCCAAGCTGTGCAACTTAAACGCAACTTCAGTATCTAACCTCACGGGTGCATTCACCATTACTACTTTTTTATACCCTATTTCAAGCTGGGGATTATGTTGTAAATGCCACAGTTGTTGCCGCAAGTGGTCACTGAAGATTCCCTGTTCCGTTGGTGCAAGTCTTAATAACTGTTCTAAGGTCACTTGCTGGCTTTTGAGATGCGTTATCGCTGACTGTACCAAGGAAGGATGCCCCCCAACTAACTCCATCAACTGAGCCAAGTCTTGTTCTTTTAGTAATCCTAAATCTTGCTGTTTGGCGAGGTCTGTTATTTGTTGCAAGTTAAATTCGGGTAAGTCAATTGCCAACCCTACATTAAACGGGGAGTGATTACTGTCTAAGGAAGGGTAAGATTCAGTCGAATGAACTACTACTAACCGCAGCTTCTTCCAAATATTACCAATCTTGTCTCCCTGTTTCGCTGCCTCATACCATCCCCGCAGTAACAAGCAGAATTGAGGAAAAATCTCTGGAAAATCAAACAGTCTCTCAAAGTTATCTATGGCTAAAACTAAGGGAGTATCAGTAAGTGATAATAAATATTTTTGAAAGTAACGGGTACAGTTTTTATTCAGTCCAAAAACCTCTTGCCAATGTTTTTCTAGTTGGGGTTCTAGCTCCAGACTGTCAGCAACATCAACACATAACCATTGCAGAAATGTTTTTAAGTTAGCCAGAACATCTATATCAGCCAGTTGTAAATCTATTTTCGCAGTTTGATAACCCTGGTGTCTTGCATAGTCTAGAGTTTTCTCCAGCAGTAATGTTTTACCCATTCTCTGCGGGGCTTTGAGACGAATCAATGCCCCTGGTTGCACGATTGCTTTATAGGATTTGTCCTCAATTGGTGGTCTTTCAATATATATAATTGTGTCTGCCCTTAGTCCAGAGTTCTCAGCCGCTTGCAACTGTTGTTCAATTGCATCTAACTTGTCACCAAGTTCCTTCAAGGTGCGTTCTTCTGACTGAAGCTGGTTTTCATATTGGAACTTGCGGGATACATCGGTTTCAATAACTAACGCTGTTCGTAAATTTGCAACTTTCTGGCTTTGAAGGGTGTAAGCTTTTTCAAGTGAATCTTTTTCAGAGAGCGATCGCTGTTGTTGGTTCTGGGATTGGACTGAATTACCTGATGCCGCCGTCTCTTTCCCAAGGTGAATGTTGTAGATGTCGCCGCCAATCTGCCCAGCATTCACTGTGCCAGCGTTAATCAACCCGCCGCCAAACTGGGCATTGCGTAAGTCGTTGTTGTTGGCTTGCTTCGGATCTTCTGAGTCCGGCATGGGTTTAGCTTGAGCGTTCTTAAGCGTCATTGTTCTGAATGTTACCACCTATCTGGTCTGCGTTGACAGTGTTGGCATCTACTATGCCACCTGCGAACAGGGAGTTAGGCTGGTAGTAAATCGAGACTTTACCAGAAGTTTCTGCTAGTTGTTTATTTAACTGGTGAATTGAAGAAAACAACTGATTGATTACTTTATCTTTATCCTCAAGTCTTGCTTGGTACTGTGCCTCTAATGCCTTAGCCGCAAATTCATAGCCCTGGATGAAGTCGCTGTGGATTTTCGCTTTGTTTGCATCAGGGGCAACAGCTACTCGGACTACAAGAATGCCATCGCCTTTCTTCTCAATGCTTTGGACATCTAGTTGAGCGCTTTGGTTTTCGACTTCTACTTTTTTGAACGAATAAGCAAAAGCATCCCAGTCGATACCATTGCGAAAGATTAGGTCAACTGTTTCTAGGGATTTTTGGAACAGTTGGGTGAATTCACTGGGGGCAAAATTACCACTGCTGGGGCGGCGCTCTTGTTGATCTTGACGGAGGTAGATGTAATCGCAAATTACGTCGGTGAGGTTTGTAGTACTATTTGTATTCCAGTCTTGAATACAAGCTCCTGTAAAAGTTGCTTCAGTAAAATTTGTTCCTAATGCTCTAATTAGATAAAGTTCAGACTTGCTGAGATCAGCCTTGCTTAAATTAGCTTCGCTTAGGTTTGCTCCCTTGAGATCAGCTTCGTAGAGTTTAGCCTTGCTCAAGTCAGCCTTGCTTAAATTAGCCTCAGTTAGGTTAGCTTTACTAAGATTAGCTTCACTAAAGTTAGTTTCAACAAGAAAAGCTCGGCTCAGATTGGCTTCACTGAGGTCAGTCTTATTAAGATTTGCATAACTTAAATCAGTCTGACTAAAATCAGTATTTTTCAGAGTTGCATTACTAAAATTAATTAGGATGAGTTTGGTTTTGCTCAAAGTAGCAAATGCAAGGTTAGCGGCAACAAATTTAGCACCATTTATAGTTGAGTTATATAAATTAGCTCCGGTCAGATCGGAATTACTGAAATCAGTCTCAGTGAGGTTAGCATTACTAAGATTAGTTTGACTGAGGTTAGCATTACTAAAATTAGCATTACTAAGATTAGTTTTACTAAGATTAGCATTACTAAGATTAGCTTCATTAAGATTGGCATAACTGAAATCAACTCTACCAAGTCTGGTGTTTCCTGTGAGATTAACTCTTTTAAGATTAGCTTCTTTCAACGAACGTGGACAAAAAACCATACCAGCAAGGTTTAATCCGCACAAATTCGCTCTCGAAAAATTTACTCCACAAAAAATTACTTTATCTATGTCAGCTTGATGAAAATTAGCTTCAGTAAGATTAATCCCATTGAAATCTGTACGATAAACTTTGGTTTTATAAAAATGACATTTACAAAGATTTATATCATCGTAAAACTTGGCTTCGCAGAGATTAGCTTCACTAAAATCAGCTTCTTCAAAGATAATATCAGTAAACTCATCAGGGTCAAATTTAGCTCGAAAGAAATTAACTCGGCGAAGATTAGCTCCACGAAGATAAAGCTTAAATTTACTAAAGTCAAATTCGCTTAAATCTGGTATGGTATCAGGATTATTCTCTCTCCAGCTATTCCAAGCCTTCGTTCCTTGAATAAATATTGAAATATGCTTCTCATTCGCCATCACCAGCTAACTCCTCTGCTCACCCGTTGCCAACAAACTACTCTGCCTCCTGCCATCCATCAATTGAAGCCAACAGTATATTCACTAAAGGATGGTCGATTAGCTCTTTAAATGCTTCGGTTCCCCCAGCTTTTAACGCACCAATCACTCTCGCTTTCAATGTTGGGTTATTCTCAATTTCATCCACAGCCCTAGCCACAACAGCCATTTTCTGCGAAGTAGTTGCAGTGGGGTATGACTGGCTCAGTTGGTTGAGAAGCTGCTGAATGTCTGTTGCGGCTTGGGCGAGGTTTTGACGCTGCTCAGTGTTGTAGTTGGTGATGTTGCCGCCGATTTGTTCGGCGTTTACGGTGTCGGCATTGACTAAACCACCACCGAATTGAGCATTTTGCAGGTTGAAGTTAGAGGTTTTGTTACTTACCCGTTGTTGGTTATTTTCACCCTGAACATTATTAATATCGCCATCAACTGAACCACCAACTGAAAAGCCACCGGGATTGTTTGTCATAAAACCTACTTGCTCAACGTTTGAATAAAAGCTAGGACGTTCTAACGCCGTCATCACCATATTTTCTAATCTGCGGATTTGATTATCTTTTTCTGCTAGCAGTAATTTAATCTCTCGCTCCGGCAAACCTTTTATCTGATTATAAGTGTCAAAATATTCTGCGCTCAGTTCAGACTTATCAGCCATCGCTGCTGTTTTTGCACGAAGCAAGAACTTATCTTCGCCTCGCACTTCCATTCCCACAATTTGTAAATCTGCTTGGGGGTGATTTTCGGCTAGCTGCTTAAAGGAAATTGCGATCGCTCTGGGGTCAACCCCTTGGTTATGGTACAAGTCGAGCGTATCAAAGATGGGTTTAATGAAATCTCCAAACTCGCCATCAGCAAATACTTCTTGCCTGTTGTCGGGTTTACGGTGGGGATCAGGGTTATCTGGCGTAGGCAGGTGCATATAAACGTATTCACAGCGCACTTCGTCAAACTTAGTGTCAGTGGTAATGTTCCAGTCTTCAATGTATGTGCCTGTCAGAGTTGCACCTGTAAAGTCAGTGCCATCTAGTTGGGTTTGTACTAGTTTTGCTCTGGATAAGTTTGCGTTTTGCAGGTTAGCGTGGCTCAAATCTGTACCGATAAAGCTGGAATCTACCAAATTCGCCCCTTGTAAGTTGACTCCCCGCAAATCCTCCCGGTCAAAATTCTTGTTTTGCCCCTTACCTCCTACTAATAATTGTCTTACTTTTCGATGCTGAAGATAAGTGTTACCAGGACGAACACAGTTGAGTTGCTTCGCGTTGTGCCAGCAAGTTCGAGTAAGAGTAGTGTTTCTAAAATCTGTATTTTTAAGTGTGGCACAAGAGAAATCAACGTCAGTTAAATCTGACTCATAAAAGCTTGTCCCAAATGTAGTAGCAAAAGCAATAGCAAATGAGCGAACCCAAGAATCTTTTTTATCTTCAGTTAGAGTACGCCAACCAATGCAAATACTGAACAGTACAAAAGTTTCACATCCTAGCACAACTCCCACTTTGGCTAATGTGAAAATACTAATTTTGCTCAGTGCGAAGATTAAAATGACAGAGCCGCTCACAACAATAATATTAACGATAACAATGAAGATGAAGCCCAAAATTTCAGCAATAGTTATAGCTACAGCAACAGCAATAGGCAGAGTAATAGTAATGGCAATAGTAAGGATTGCAATACTAGCAAAAGCGAAAGCTCCATTAAAGAAGATACTGATGATGGCTATGAAAATAACTCCACTTCCAGTTATAACTTGTAAACCTGCTAATAATCCCTTATGAGCCGTGACAATAAAAAAAACAGTGAACTCAATTATACAAACTAAACTAAAGATAGATTTTGTCTCTATACTGTATTTGGAAGCTGCAAAAAAACCTAATAAAACAGCAGTAGAAGTTAGTGAAAATAGTGCTGAGATTACTGCTGATAATAATATTATTAAGAATAAACTAATTATTATCCAGTGATTTTGCAATCCGGCTTTTACACCAGTGAATTTTGCTCCTTTCAAGTTAGCATAGCTAAAATTCGCCCCACGAATATCTGCATAGTTAAAATTTGCATTTATAAGATTATGATTCTTAAAAGAACGACCTCTAAGATTTTGATAAGAGAAATCTAAGGGCATAATATTGTAAATAGATAATTGTGTTGACTCTCTTTTAAGATTAATATATCCTCAATTTATACTTTTTTTTCTAAGATTAAGTACAAAAATGTATGATTTTGACTTATTTGCCGCAAGTTTTCAATAAAGTTAATTTTAAAATATCAAATTTGTAATAAATAAATTACACTTTCAGGTTTTTAACTTTAAACGAAACTCTATCTATACATTGAATATGAAAACATATCAAAAACTTAAACTTGCTTCAAACTTAGATACATAAAAAACTGAATAAAAATATCATTTTTTTATGTAAATACTTAATTTATTAATCCAATTATTATCTAAATTTCAATAGGAGTTCTTCTACAACCACTTATACACTTAAGTAAATTTTCACTGTTACTATTTTTTACACAATTTAAAATACAGCTTATATTAGTCATTCTAGCACTAGAGGATAGTTCAGATAGGAAAATCTCAAAATCATCCTCAATTTTTGCTTCATTATTCAAATTTAGATTCATTGTTATTGATGTTGTATCCTCATCAATTATCTTCCCAGATTCTTCTGAATATTCTTTCCCAGAAGAATCCATATCTTCTAAAATTTTAATTGAATCTAAAAAGATTTTCTTTTGTTCAAGAGTCAAACTGTTCAATTCTACAACTAAATCATTTAGATTCATTTTATTACCCTCAGTTTGGTTAAAATATAATTTTCGGATTCTAGCTGCAAGTAAATTTATTAAAAGCAATTATTTCACTAACAGCATGACTTTATACTACAGGCTTATTATTGAGTAATATCATATAAGTCCGCAATCTAAATTAGTAATTTTTAATCTACCAAGTTTTTAATTGCTTTGCTCTGATTTAAGCAATGATTTTCTTTTTATAAAGGAATTTAAGGGCTACAGATTTATAAATTTTTTAGATCGAGGACGGTGGTTAAAGTCAGGAGCGATCGCGCCAAATACAAACCGAGTGCCTTCAAATCCCTAGCCACCACCTCCATCGCCGCAATGCCACCAACAGAGATAGACTCCACAAAATCCTCACGGTTTGTGGATGGGAAGTCGCCAGTCTGCCACAATCCTAACCTGTTCACATAGGAGAGATTAGAAACCTTTGTCGCACCAGTTGCGGACACGTATATAACCCTGGCTTTGGCAAGTGCATTTTGCAGTCGAAGCCCAACAATACCCTGCTGAGAAGCTGCAACCATACCCAGCGTTCCCTCTTGCGCCATAGCATTTCCCATACTGTGGCATTCGTCAAATGAAATGACACCCTCAAAGTCCTTACCTGCCCATTCAACAATTTGCTTAAGCCGACTTTTAGCATTCTTTTGAGAACGTAGAGTAGAGTACGTGCAGAACAGAATCCCTTGGGTGAAAGGGATTGGATCGCCAAGTTTAATGTTGCTCAGGTCGATGATATCGCGCTCAGTACCTCCGAGCGCACACCAGTCTCTACGGGCATCTTCAATTAAGGCAGAACTTTTAGATACCCAGATTGCTTTTTGCCGCCCCTGACACCAGTTGTCGAGAATGATTCCTGCACATTGTCTACCTTTCCCCGCACCTGTCCCATCGCCTAAGAACCAGCCACGACGAAATTTTACAGCATTTTCTTCACCAGTTGCCGCTACAGTCACATTATCCCATGAATCATCCACAATATAAGATCCAGACAGAAATTCACAGTGCGCCTGACCTGCGTAAATAACGCTCTCAAGTTGTGCCTCTGACAAATTGCCTTGTGTGATGATGTTGCGTGGGAGATGTGGTTTGTAAGTTGGAGCCGGTGGTGAGACAAGTGCTAGGGCTGCACTCTCACAAAGCAGTGAGGGATGAGGTAAAGCATCTTTAATTCTGATTCGTTGTGGGCGATAGGTTTCATATAAAGTATCTTTGAGTCCTTCTGTAGCAGACCATTCGACGACTTCGTATTCCAGAATAACCACATCTGGAATTGAAGAAAGTGTTTCTGCTTGAGCTACCACAGAGCGTTTTGGCAATTGAACAACTTTTGCCTTCGCAGCAGCTTTGACTTTTTCTGAGCGTTCCCACGAAGACCTCTGTGGCAACTGCTCAATTAATGCCAGTATTTCAGGCAGATCCAAAGTTTCAGTAATACAAGGGATTTCGCTGGAGTCAGCCGGAACTTTGTCGATCACTGTAATCCGAGTGTCGATAGTTGTCCCATGTTTTGAGTACACCTTGCCGTTGACCCCAACAGATAGTAGAACTCGCGCAAAATCCTGCCACTTAACAAAAGTCTCTCGCCAAGTAGGATTATTGGGAGAGAACCAATTGGCTGTAACTGTTATTAGTCGTCCACCATCAACCAGTCTTTGCAATGCCGAGTTGATGTGGCTCTTAGTTGCGTCGGGGTTGCGACTGTTGATTTTGGGAGATGCAGAGAAAGGTGGATTCATCAGCACAACTGAGGGCTGAGTCTTGCCAACCAGATAGTCGTTAATCTGTTCCGCGTTTACTGAGAATAATGGTGTACCAGGGAATAATCGCCGCAGAATCTTCGATCTATCGGGTGCAAGCTCGTTGAGCATCAGACTTGCACTGTGCAGTTTAGCCATTTGTGCTAACAAACCAGTTCCGGCACTTGGCTCCAAAATCAAATCAGTAGCTTGTATAAGGTGATTTCTAGGAAAGAATTTACCAATGGAGGTAAAATGTACCCTTGATGC
>NZ_JAVRCK010000142.1:12028-13792 GCF_034530815.1 Nostoc sp. DedSLP03 | reverse complement strand
CTGCTGATTTTATCACCCAGTCAGTTTAAAAGATGTTGGTAATGACAAGCCTTTACAAGGGGGGATTAAGGGGGGTAATTCGACTTGTGTGTAAACCAGAGAGGTTATTTTCCCTACTCCCCATTCCTTAAATACTGTGCGATCGCATTTACCAGTGGGAATCATAACAAACAGATTTACCACAGTAAATAATCAATGGCTTACCAAAATATTACAGGCTCCCTTTCCCCAGCAGATATCCAAGAAATCAAAGCAGCGTTTGCGACTATCCAAGCGAAGATGCCTTTTCTCGTAACCCTGAGTGTGGAAGAACGACGCAAGTTATTTAAGATGGGCGATAAAAGCCTAGCTTTCGTCAATACCAGCCTGACTGCGGCCCAGTCTAACCGAGATATTCTCCCAGCCAGCTTTGATGTCGATGAATTTGTGCGGGATTATCAATTAGCAATCACACTTACTGAGCTTTTGATTGGATTGCGACAACTGACAGAACAAGTAGATGATACCTTAATGGCAGTCGGCAGCGAAGCAATGGGCAGCAGTTTGACAGTTTATGATTACGTCAAGACTGCTGCTAAGAAAACTCCAGGGTTAAAAAGTCTTGCTGAACAATTAGGCGATCGTTTTAAGGCTATTAAAAGTAAATCTGTTAAAACTAACTCTGGTTCATAAGCTGTAGTTCAACGCACAAGATAAGATCCCCGACTTTTCAAAAAAGTCGGGGATCTGGCATTTAAACGCAATTTTAATCTTGTAGTGCAATATGTAAATGAATGAGTCTTTAATACTCGTGGACGAGTCTTTTATACTCGCGCGAGAGTCTTTAATACTCGTGAGCGAGTCTTTAATACTCGTGGGCGAGTCTTTGATACTCGTGGATGAGTCTTTGATCCTCGTGGACGAGTCTTTGATACTCGTGAGCAAGTCTTTTATACTCGCGCGAGAGTCTTTTATACTCGTGGACGAGTCTTTTATACTCGCGGGCGAGTCTTTTATACTCGTGAGCGAGTCTTTTATACTCGTGGACGAGTCTTTGATACTCGTGAATGCAGATCGCCTCCTACTTGTTGATACCAAGTTGCATTCTCAATCAGGAATTACGGATTGCAAGGTTGTTATTATACTCATAATCGCGTCTAATCTGCCACCTTGCTCCAAACATGGTTACAACTCTCCACCACCGCAGCAAGCCTTCTCGCTTTATCCTTTATGCTTTAGCTTTCATCCTTTCTTTTCTTTTTTGTTTGCCTTGGGTTAGCGCCAAAGAAACCCCCAAACCCAAACCCCAAGATTGGCAGATTAACGGTATATCAGCCGCCCTTGAGGATGGACATGACCAAGTTAAGGGATATGCTCTCAAGCAATTAGTTGAATATAATCTCAAAGATTTAAAATCCCTGGTGAAGAAACCAGAGGATATTGCCGAGAAAGCTGCCAAAATCCTCAAGGATGAAAAGGTGGACGCCAACGTTCGTTCAGGTGCGGCAGAGGCATTGGGCAACTTGGGAGACGCCGCAGCCAAGTATGCCCCTGACATCGCCAAAATCCTCAAGGATGAAAAGGTTCCCGCCTACGTTCGTAGAAGTGCGGCAGAGGCATTGGGCAACTTGGGAGACGCTGCAACCAAGTATGTCCCTGACATCGCCAAAATCCTCAAGGATGAAAAGGTTCCCGCCTACGTTCGTTCAGGTGCCGCAGAGGCATTGGGTAACTTGGGAGACGCTGCAACCAAGTATGTCCCTGACATCGCCAAAATCCTCAAGG
>NZ_JAVRCK010000142.1:11813-11928 GCF_034530815.1 Nostoc sp. DedSLP03 | reverse complement strand
ATGAAAAGGTGAACGCCAACATTCGTAGAAATGCGGCAGAGGCATTGGGCAACTTGGGAAACGCCGCAGCCAAGTATGTCCCTGACATCGCCAATATCCTCAAGGATGAAAAGGT
>NZ_JAVRCK010000142.1:0-11713 GCF_034530815.1 Nostoc sp. DedSLP03 | reverse complement strand
ACGCCGCAGCCAAGTATGTCCCTGACATCGCCAATATCCTCAAGGATGAAAAGGTGGACGCCAACGTTCGTAGAAGTGCGGCAGAGGCATTGGGTAACTTGGGAGACGCCGCAACCAAGTATGTCCCTGACATCCTCGCCTTTTGGCTAGCCCTCATCTTCGCCTACCCGAAATTTCCCCAAGTCCAAGCCATCTTCTTCTGGAACCCATGGGTACGCCGAATCTTAGGCGTCGGCTACGTCGGCTTTCTCCTCACCTGGTTTCCCCCCTTCCGGCGCAAATTATTTGAACCATTCAAACCTTCCCTATTAGCCGATGCCGGCTTAGATAATTTTTCTGACCAATCATACTTCCCAGAATCTAAAGTCAAAGTTCCCACTTCAGGAGACATCCAGCCAATTACCGCAGCCCTCCCCAGTATTCAAGGACAAATTATCTTAGAAGGAGATTCCGGCTTAGGCAAGTCGATGTTTCTCCGTCATCTCTTGAAAAATCAAGAGCGCATTGTCGTTTATCTCCCCGCCCAAAAATGTCACAAAGGCGTAATTGAAGCCATCCAAGACAAGCTACACGGCCAAGCCCAAGATGCCGGCTTCCTAAAAAACCTAATTTATAGTGGCGCGATAGATATCTGCATCGACGGACTCAACGAAGTTACCGCCGAAACACGGGCAAAAATCTGCCAGTTTGTCGAAAGCTATTTCCGGGGTAACATTATCATGACTACCCAGCCCCTAGAGTGGACACCCCCCTCAACAGCCAAGATATATAAATTGCAGCCCCTTGAACAACAACAAATTCAAGAGTTTTTGATATCCCGTCAGCCGCGACTCCCCCAAGATGCCAAAATTCAAGGTGCTGATTACGCCAAAGCCTGCACCGATTATTTAACAGAAGTCTTCCAACAGCAACAAGCCAAAGAAGAGTTAGACGCTGTCCGCCGAATTCTTTCCAATCCAATGGATCTAACAGTAGTAGCGCTGATGTTATCACAAGGCAAACAGCCAAACTTGTTTCGCCTGCAAGAACAGCAATACAATTTAATGGCGGCAGAATACCTGAAAGAATGGAATCAAGAATTTCCCTTAAAGAAATTCTCAGCCGCCGTCTACCAAATGCGACTCGAAGACAAACAAGCCTTACCCGCCGATGAATTTCACCAAGTCGCCATGTCTTTGTCAGACGAAAAATACAAAATGGTAGTCAGCCGTCAGTGGCAAGATGAAAAAGGCGAAGCCAAGAAAGAATGGTATTTCCGCCACGATAAAATCATGGATTTCTTCTTAGTGCAAAACTTTCTCGGCGAAACTGATGCCGCCGAAGGACTATTAGTTGATAGAATGGGCGACCCCCGATTTCGTGGCGTTTATTTCTTGCTAGCAACCTTACTTGAGATAGATGCAGCCAAAAAACTGCGGGAAGAATTGATTCAATACGCCGCCGACACCAAAGACAATACGGTGAGTAATACCTTTGTGCAGTTATTGCGGACTAGATAGTGCAATACGCTTGGCTTTGTGGAAATTTATCTGTTAAAGCAGGCTGTTCTTGAGCAGGAAAGGCAGGGGCTACGGTGTATGCACAAGTTTGAAATAGCATTACTTGGTTTTTCGCGTCAGTTTTACCCCACCCTAACCCTCCCCTTGCAAAGGGGAGGGAACAAGATTTCTTATTTCCCCCCTTTATAAGGGGGGATTAAGGGGGGTAATTTGACTTGTGTGTACACCGTAGCCTTGTAAGAGAGAGAAATAGAAGTAAGGTTTCAAATATCTTTAACAGGGCATCAAAGCATCAAATCTCCCTATTACTGCCATATCTTCTTCATCTAACTCCGCCGGAATCCCACTGCGAATCAATTCCGAAAAGTCTTCATTGGGAATCATCACAGTCAACGTGTACAAGCGAGTAGAACCAGTATTTTTAATCAAATGAGTACCAGTGGGAGGGACTAATAAACTATCTCCAGCTTTGATTGTGGCACTCTTGCCGTCACATATAGCGATCGCTTCTCCTTTGAGAACAAA
This sequence comes from Nostoc sp. DedSLP03, assembly GCF_034530815.1. Lineage (NCBI taxonomy): Bacteria > Bacillati > Cyanobacteriota > Cyanophyceae > Nostocales > Nostocaceae > Nostoc > Nostoc sp. DedSLP03. Next base: position 9,689 of record NZ_JAVRCK010000142.1, on the reverse strand, counting down.
AAACATTTCCACCGCCCACTGATGGCGATTTGGGGGCGTTTGTCCGCCAACATCAAAAATTTCTATGCAGCAAGTCAAAGAAGTATTAGCATTTGTCGAATCGAAGATAATTGCTAATCGATTAGAGGCGTCGGGACTGATGCGATATACTTGGTAATCTTTGCTAGATTTGATAACCGGAATTACACAACGAGTAGCGTACATTTATTTATCCCCTCTGAAGTTATCGATGGGTATGAAAATTTCTAAAATCTGAGTACTGAATCACAGAATTTTTAGATTTTAAATTTGAGATTTTGGATTAAACGCTCACACCGTATCCCTGCGGGTAAGCAAGCTATGCGTGGCGTTTCGTAGGAAAGTCTTAAATTTAAAAAAGTCTGAGAGCAAGGGAATTTAAACGCGAGAACAAATCTAAAATCTAAAATTCTTGATCGTTCGCGCAGCGTCCCGTAGGGAAGAAAGAGCATTAATGCATGGGATCAATCTAAAATCTAAAGTCCAAAATCCAAAATTGATTCACTCCTCACCATTTTGCAGCGCTGTTAAAATTTCTTGCGAGTCAGTGACAAAACCGAAGCATTGTTTGACATTATACAATGTCGCCAGCCAACAATATTCAGGAGAAGTTGTGGCGGTGCAGTCTTTAACCAATACGCAGTCATATCCTAAGAAGTTGGCATCACATAAGGTAGTCAGCACACATTGATCGACATTAATACCAGCAAAAAATAATGTTGTCCTTCCCAAATTCCGCAAGATACTATCTAAGGGTGTATCCCAAAACCCACTCATGCGGTATTTATCCACACGAATATCTTCGGGAATCTGTTCTAGCTCGTCTACTACTGCCGCAGCCCAACTACCTGCCATAAGTACTCTAGCACCATTGCTTGGTAGTGGATCGCCCAATCCCACACCTTCCCCTGTAGGATTATAGACGTGGCGCGAACTAGCACTAATATTGAGCAAGTCGGGGCGATTACCCCAATTTATCCAAATGACTGGAACGCCAACCTCACGCAGTTCGGGAAGTAAGTTGTTCAAAGGTTCAATAGGCTGACGCGCTGGAGTTACGTCTACACCGATATGCGCTAACCAGCCATCAGGGTGACAGAAGTCGTTTTGCATATCAATGACGAGGATAGCAGTCTTTGCCAAGTCTAGGCGCAGGGTTTTAGTTTCTGTTGATAAAATAACCGGTTGTGGGGTCTTTTGAGGACGAGTGATATCTGCGATCGCATCATTCACTGTCCACGCATTTGGTGCAACTCCTAATGTCCGTAATGGTAAATTCATAAAATTCCAATACCCAACACCATTTTCTATTTTGTAACTTGAAATTCAAGTCAAAATACAATTACTTAATCAAGGTTAAATATGGTGAACTACCTACACTTCCCTGACAAGTAAGTATAGGCTTCCCAATTCATTGGAGATTGGTGGGAGTTAGCCCCTTATCACCCTCTTAATTCAAGATGAATCTCTCACCGCAGGTATGGCATCTGGGGAATCAACCCCATCTCGACGCAAATCTTGCTGATAATTATAATGTTGCAGTTAATGTATATTTGGTAACTCTTTTCTGGAACGGTATAGAGCGTGAAGTTGCAGTACTGGGGATGGATCGTCGTTCGCTCATTGGAAGGGCACTACTTGAGGATTCTCATCTCAGCATAGACTTCTGTGACGAATATCTTATAGTCCTGAATAAAACCTAATTAAATCAAAGTTGACTACTTATGAATAAAGAAAACAATCAAAATAAAATAAACCAGCAACCACCAGGAAGCGATTCTAGCAAAAAAGAAGATAAAAATCGTAAAAATTGGTGGATTGAAATTGTTTCAGTAGCAGCAGTATGCTATTTGATATTCAGCCTAGTTAGCCCAATATTTATCGAACAAGGAAAACAACCAAGAAAGATAGAAGCTCCCGATCTTATACTCATTGCCATTGTTTTATTGTTCAACTCTGGTTTGCTCAGTCGACTAGAGGATTTTGGCATTTCTAAAGATGGTGGGTTTACAGCTAAGTTCAAGGAATTAAAACAAGAGGTTAATGAACAGAAAAAACAAATCGATGAACTTCAAGCACAACAGCTAGAACAACTAGGAAAACAGCAGAAAAATTTAGAACAAACACAAGCTTTTATGTTTGGTTTTTTGCTTGCCCAGAAGGATTATGAGAAAATCGATCAGCTCTATAAGCATTCTAAAGCAAAGACGAGTTATGACTTTTATGTATCAAACAATGTAGGTGATGAGTTAAGGCGGTTACGAGATTTTAAATTAATTAAGACGAACTCTGGTTATATCAGTGATGTGGTTCAAGCGAGTAATTATGGTAAAAACTCAATCGATTTAACTAAATATTTTCATGTTACAGATTTGGGCGAACAGTTTTTGTTAACCCGTGAAGCGCTACAGTCTAACAGCCAGCAAGAAATTAAAAATGCTCAGGAAACTCCAAAATGAATAGAGAGATAATCGGGAGTAAATTTCAGGATTGGTTCTGGGAAATCCAAGAGTGCGGACAAGGCCCTCACTACTACTTCAGTGCCACTTTTGCTTTGTCTGATGCTGAACGCCTTGCGGCTTTGGTGCGCCAGCATCCACTGTCAGGTTTTGAACATTGCCACTTTGTTGGCAAATTAATCAATGCACCATGTGGAAACTCCAATACTCCAGGTTCTTACGATTTGTATGTTGACCAGAGCAACTATGCTGAAGTTATGTTGGGTATACAAAGAGATGAACCTATAATTACTGTTGCACGCTATACCTGGCAAATCATTGGTGTTTGCGATCGCAATTTTGGCATTGAGTCTGGTTATGGTGGGAGAACTGGCACAAATAACCAAACTGACACTTCATTGATTGTGGCGCTGGCGCAGTCACCAGAACTCACTTTAGTTGATTGGAGAGTCGTTTCTGGAGGAGACGGTTACGCATTGGTGTTTTTTAGAACTGGCACATCAGCCGCCCAATTGCTTGCTTACTTGCAGATGCATCCCGAAAAGCCTGACTTTTTACAAATAGAAAGGGAGTTACGTTTAGCTTTATCAGATCCAGCATTGTCTAAAATTTATCGCTTGGGCGAGTGTAAAATCAATGGTTGGCAGCTGGAAGCGATCGTTTTGCATAATATTGAAAAAACCACAAGCTATGGTGGCGAAGGATGGGACATGACACCACACACCAGCGAACTTTCTAAAGTCGCCCAAATTGTTAGCGATAAGTGCCAGATTCCGGGTTGTGCAGGGGGTGCTGCACACGCGCCAAATGATTTCTATACACTCATTGGCAGCCATCTTAGCTTTGGCTACCCGCGCCAAGAGGCGTAATTTTAAATCGTAATTTGAATCACAAATTCTGTACCTTCTCCCTGTACAGAATTAACATCTAGAGTACCGCCATGTTTTTCGACAATAATTTGTCGGGCGATCGCTAATCCTAATCCTGTACCTTTACCGACAGATTTAGTTGTAAATAAATGGTCAAAAATCTTTTGTTTGACTTCATCAGACATTCCCATTCCATTATCTTGAATGTAAATTAATACTCGCTCTTTGTCTTCACTAAAACAAGTTTTAATCTCAATTTTATTATTAATTTCATGAAAATTTCGTCCAACATTAGACTCCTCTAAAGCATCAATGGCATTTGCCAATAAATTCATAAATACTTGATTAAGTTGTCCAGGAAAACATTTGATTAAAGATATATCCTCGTATTTTTTCACTACTTTAATATCTGGATGTAATTCCGATGCTTTTAAGCGATGCTTCAGAATCAAAATTGCACTGTCGATACCATCGTGAATATTAAAAGCGACTTTGTTTTCTGTATCTGCTCTGGAAAATGTTCGCAAACTATTGCTAATACTCCGAATTCGATCGATACCTAATTTCATCGAAGAAATCATTTTTGGCAAATCTTCTCGGATATATTCTAAATCAATTTCGGCAATTTTTTCTTCAATTTCTACACCCGGATTTGGAAACTTTTCTTGATAAAGATCGATCAGGTGAAACAAATCTTCAACAAAATCAACAGCAGGTTGAATATTACCTGCAATAAAGCCTACAGGATTGTTGATTTCGTGGGCTACACCTGCAACTAAATTACCTAATGCTGACATTTTCTCACTTTGCACCAGTTGTAGTTGCATTTGTTTTAAATCTGTAAGTGAGTGTTCTAATTGTTGGGCATTCTCTTGCGATCGCTGATAAAAAGAAGCATTTTCTAAAGATATGGCAGCTTGCGAACACAATAAGTTGATTACTTGGAGTCTATCATGGGTAAATACTCCAGCAATGAGATTATTTTCTAAGTAAAGGATGCCAATTAACTTCCCTTGATGGAGAATAGGGGTACACAGTAAACTCTTGGGTTGTTGTCTAATAATATAGGAGTCAGAGGTGAAGGAATTGTTCGCAGTTGCATCATCAATTACCAAAGTTTCTAAGGTGCGTTTGACATAGTTAATTGGAGTTAGAGGGATATCTTGGCTAAACTCAATGGGAATAGATTGCAGAATAGTTGGCACTTGCTGAAATATTGCGATCGCTTCAATCGCCCAAATATTATCTTTAAGTAAAATTAAAGCAGATTTTTTGGCTCCAGTATTCTCCATTACCACTTGCATTAATGTAGAGAGCAACTTCTCTAAATGAATTTCGCTAGATAATGCTTGAGAGGCTTTGAGAACACTTGCTAAATCTAAAGCTTCGGAAATGCTGGCACTGCTGGATGAAATTGTCGTATCAGCAGCCAAAGTAGACAAGGACATGTTATAAAAACTGGATACTGGTTCCGTAGGATTGAAACGAATTTTTTCCCATTGGAGAATTTGGGCGAGTAATTGAGGATAACGTTTTTCTAAATCATAGACTTTAGCTTTAGCGCCCCAACGAACATAGCAGTAGTAAGCATTTGTCAAATAGGTTTGGGCAATTTGCTCTTTACCCCATGTTAAATAAAATTTGGCAGCGAGTTCATTAGCCAGAGCTTCTTCTTGGATATATTCATTTTCTTTAGCTCCTTGAATGGCGCGATCGTACATTTCCATTGCTTGAATATATTCGCCAAGAATACGATAGCGTTCAGCTTCCACTAAATGAAACTTATGTAAATGATTCATCGGCGCATGATGCGCCCAGTTCTGCATTTTTTCCTGATTTGCTGTAACCCTTTTGAGAATGGATACTTGCTTATCTTCAGAAGCATCATAATACACGGCTAATTGGCTTAGAGAATCATAGAAATGAAATAGAGCAAGGATAATACTTCCAAGAAGACTTTCTAAATAATTCTGTACTAAGTCAGCATTTTCAATAGCATGAGTATACTCAGCAAAGAAATAATAGAGAACCAATTTATTAAAATACAACGAACAAATCATAGTTTGATCGTTGCCTTGGATATGAAGCGGCAACATGATTTCTTCATTGTAAGCATCACCAATTAAGCGGCAAGGATTTTGATTTTTCGAGAGTAAGTTAAGCACTACTTGCCGATACAGTTCATTTTTATGTAATGATGGTTCTTGACGAATTTGTGCGAGTCCTTGACTATAAGTTCCTATTTCCTGTGCTAAAGAAGATAATTCTTTCCCAACAAAATATGAACTCAAAGAATAATTACACGCACAGTAACCTGCAAATTCTAAATCTCCTGTTTCTACCCCGCTATAATAAGCTGATTGTATAGGAATTAAAAGTTCATTAAGATGCTTCTTCCAATGATTCAAACAGCCATAAACAATCATATATGTTTTAGCAATGAATTCTTTAGCATTTAATTTATCTAATAGTTTTAGACTTAGTTGACCGAATTGATAACCTGAATCAATATCTCCGACAATCCCGACAAGAATCAGCCCATAAGATGAATATCCATAAAGCGAATTAGCAGTATTTCCATAATTGAGGGATAAATTAACCTGTTTAAATAATATTAAGGGATAGAGTTCTGGGATAACTAGATAAGCGGCAGCAGCAATATTTGTCAAAATATTCATGGCTGCTAACTTATCTGGCTCAGTCATTACTTGTAACTCTAGTAACCCTTCAATAGATTTACCATCTAAAGCTAATTGTGTCTCCTGTAGTCCGCGGTTAATATCTTCTGTTGTTGGCTGTTCGGGCAGTTCTATTCCCAATATTTTGAGAACATGGAGTCCCGTTTTTATAGCTTCCCCCATTCTGTTTTGTGCTACCTGAGATAAGATTCTGACTTCGTAGGCTTTTACTCGATCTATCAGTGTTTTGCCATTTTGTAATATTACTTGTACACATTGTTCTGTCTGTTCAAAATCACCGTTAAGATGGGCGACTTCGGCAGAGGTTGAGTATAGTTTTAATGCCAATTCATACTGATGTTGCCAACAATCTTCTGTGAGTAACTTAATTCCAAAATTTGTGTATTCTACAGCGGCTTCATAAGCAGTCGAAATTTTTGCTTTATGACTTGCAGTTAAATTTAATTTTGCCAGTTCTTCTCGTTCTTCTGGTTGAGTAATTAATTCAACTCCTAAGTTTAACTGATTGACTAATTTAAACAAATGTTCTTCACGTTCTTCAAGCGAGATATCCCTCAACATCAATCGCCCAATTTTGAGGTGTACTGTCTGCTTTTGATTTTCAGGAATTAGAGAATAAGCAGCTTGTTGAACGCGGTCGTGCAAAAACTTGTAGGAGCAGGAAGTAGAATTTAGCATCGAGGAATCAGAAGTAATTATAGATTCTTCTAATTCCTGTTGATAAAACTTGTAAACTTCAGTTGTGGGTATGATTAAACCTTCTTGCAAAGCTTTCCATAAGTCTATTGCTGTATCTGATAGAGATTTTTCATAGACAATTGCGAGAGTTGCTAGGTCAAACTGATTATCAATAGAAGCTGCAAGCTGCAAAACTTTTTGAGTTGCTTCTGGTAACTTCTGTAACTGAAGCACCATAAACTCTACCACATCCTCAGTAAATGCTAATGCTCTAATCTGAGCAAGATCGCATTGCCAATGACCGATATCAAAGTTATAGTTAATTAACTTCTCTTCGTGCAGAAATTTAAGAAACTGATTAGTAAATAAGGGGTTGCCTTGAGTTTTTTGATATACTAAGTCTGTGAGAGGTAGAACAATCTCTAAGTTAGATTTTAGAGTATCAGTAATTATATGATTTAAATCTGTATGATTGAGAGAGGCTAAAGTAATAGTATGAAGATTTGCACCATCTTTCTGAATTTTTGCTAAGGTTAACATCAAAGGATGTGCTGGATATACTTCATTGTCTCGATAAGCACCAATAACTAACATATAGTGAATTTCGCTTTCACTAATTAGTAATTGCATAAACTTTAGAGATGCTGAATCTGCCCATTGTAAATCATCCAAAAATATTACTAATGGGTGTTCTTTGGTTGTGAAAACCTGAAGAAATTTTTTAAACAGTAAATTGAAGCGATTTTGTCCAGCAATCCCTGAAAGTTCGGGTACTGGCGGTTGTTGTCCAATAATTTTTTCTAGTTCGGGAATAACTTCAATAATTACTTGAGCATTTTCACCCAAAGCTGTCATAATTTTGGCTTTCCATTGTTGGAGTTGGGCATCGGTTTCACTCAGTAATTGCCCCATCAAATCTCGAAATGCTTGGACGAAAGCTTTTAAAGGAATATTGCGTTGAAATTGATCGTATTTTCCTTTGATAAAATAACCCCGTTGTCGCACAATTGGTTTATGGACTTCGTTAACAACGGCAGTTTTTCCAATACCAGAGAAACCTGCGACTAAAATCATTTCTACCCCCCTTATTCCCTCCTTAGCAAGGGAGGATTCAGGGGGGTTAGCTACTCTATCAAATGCTGCGAGTAAGCTTTCTACTTCTGCTTGCCGTCCATAGAGTTTTTCTGGGATGATAAAGCGATCGCAAATATCTCGCACTCCTAATTCAAAGACATCAATCCTGCCAGTTTCTCGCCACTGACGCCAGCAAATTTCCAAGTCATACTTCAACCCCAATGCACTCTGATACCTATCTTCGGCGTTTTTTGCCATCAGTTTACCGATAATTTCAGACAGAATTGGCGGAATTTCAGGACTGAGACTATGTACCTGTGGAGGAAGCTTTGCCAAATGACAATACACCAACTCCATCGGTTCATCAGATTTGAAAGGTAACTCTCCGGTGAGGAGTTCAAAAAAGGTGACACCCAAGGAATAAAAGTCGCTGCGATAGTCAATTCCCCGGTTCATTCGTCCAGTTTGTTCGGGAGAAAGGTATGCTAACGTCCCTTCTAGAATATTGGGATTAGTGAGGGTTTGCGTTTCTCTAGAAAGTAAGGAGGCGATACTAAAATCGATCAGTCTTATATCTTTTGTGCCAGGGTTGATCAAAATGTTAGCGGGTTTGATGTCTTTGTGAATCACCCGATTGTGATACAGTCCATCAAGAATGGAGACAATTTGCAAAGCAATGTGAAAAAATGTCTCCAACCCATCAGCAGTTCTCCCCATCCCCCCATCTCCCCACCTCGCCATCTCTTCTTGGAGAGAAATCCCTCCCAAGTCTTCCATAACTAAGGCATAGCTGTTTTGATAGTTCTCCAGGCTATAAGTTTTGATAATGCCGTCAATGTCTAGATTTTTGGCAATGGTGTACTGATTGCGGAACCGCACGAGTTCATAAAATGTCGGATACTCGCGTCGCAACAGTTTAATTACTACCGGTTTTTTATCTGATTCTCTAATGCCGCGATGCACTAGGGTTTTAGACCCCGAATAAATTAGTTCATTTATTTGATAACCGGTCAGTGCCACCATAATTCTCTTTTCCCTCTAAGGTTAATTTTTTCTTGTTTACATTTGTTGTTCCTATTAATACAAATGTGTTTAAGGTTTGGGAAGGCAATTTTGTAACAAGATATGAATGTGTGTAGGCGTAGCCCGCACTTCGGCTGCGCTCAGTGACCGTCGTAGATATCGCTAAATTCTTATTTACAGCAGCAAAACTCTAGTAATTGACTATAAAACTCCAAAAAAAGGCAGATTTTGTGTATGCTCTGTGACTAAGTGCCTTAAGAATACCCTTTCAGGAGTAATCATGGAACGCGCTATCTCTGCGTTGGGAATTTTAGTTTTTCTCAGTATATCCTACGCCTTCTCTGTTAATCGTCGTGCAGTGCGTTGGCGCATAGTCCTATGGGGTTTGGGATTGGAATTTTTGTTTGCACTTGTGATTCTTAAAACTCCTTGGGGTTTAAATGTGTTTAAATCTTTGGGAGATATTGTCGGTCAATTTTTAGCATTTTCTGATGTTGGGGCAAAATTTGTCTTTGGAGAAAATTTTAAAGATCATTTCTTTGCTTTCCAAGTGTTGCCGACAATTATCTTTTTCTCTGCCTTCATCAGCGTCTTGTATTACTACGGTATTTTACAACGAGTCGTAAATGTGATGGCGTGGATAATGATGAAAACAATGAAAACATCGGGTTCTGAATCTTTATCCTGTGCAGGTAACATCTTTTTGGGGCCAACAGAGGCGGCGCTGATGGTTAAACCTTATATCGCGAATATGACGCAATCGGAACTCCATGCTGTGATGACGGGTGGTTTTGCCACAATTGCGGCGGGAGTACTAGGAGCATATCTTTCCTCTGGCATCCCAGCAGAACATCTGATTGCTGCTTTCT
>NZ_JAVRCK010000141.1:0-15655 GCF_034530815.1 Nostoc sp. DedSLP03 | reverse complement strand
CGTCTGATGGTCAAGCGAATGGCATCTTAAGCTTTTGTTTACGAATCACCTCTTAATACTAATAAGTTAAATATTGGAGATGGCGCATTAATTAGTGTCAAGAATGATGGTTCTGGCAATGCTGGTGTAATTAATATTAACGCTGATACAATCAACATTTCAAATAACGGAGGTCTTGCCGCTACTACTGCTGTTGGTCAAGGTGGAAATATTGCTGTTAACTCAAAATATGTTCAACTAAACAATGCGAGTATTTCTGCGACTGCTGGACAACAAGGTACTAATGGTGACGGCGGCAACATCATCATCAACACAGATATCTTAGTTGCAATAAAAAATAGCAGCATCACAGCGAATGCTTTTGAAGGGCAAGGCGGTAATATTAGAATCGATACTAAAGGACTATTCCTTTCTCCTGATAGCAAAATTACAGCTAGTTCACGATTCGGATTGAATGGTACGATTCAGATTAATACCTTATTTACTAATCCTGTGCAGGCTAAAGCAGAACCAGAAGCGATTCGTGCAACTCCTGAGATTGTATCGGTTTGTCAGGGACGATCGGGGGCAGTAGCTAGGAGTAAATTGGTCATTACTGGTACTAATGGTCTTCCAACTAGTTCTAACGACCTGCCAGCTAGCAATTTGAGTTGGCAGAGTAACTTCGTTCCAAATGAAACTTTTTATAATTCAGAGGAACCAAAGTCATACTCAAGCGAAGAACCAACACAAATCATAGAAGCACAAGCCTTGATACAAGATTATAATGGGAATTTTATTTTAACGGCAAAACAACCCAATACTGTCGTTCCTAATGCTTCGTTATCTGCCATCTCATGTTCTCAAGAATCTCATGTATCAAAAATATTGCCAGTGACGAAAACGACTCATAAGGATGATTAGACTCCGATATTGGTTCAAGTACTTGTTGCTAGTTATTTTCGTGTTATCTATAGTTGTGAGCCAACCATTTATTACCTCCGCTCAAACTGTAAATAAAGAAACCCAACAACGGAAAGAGGCGGATTTACTCACTCAAAGAGGGCAAAAGCAATTGGATCTTGGTCAAGCAGAGTCGGCTTTTGAAACTTGGCAAAAAGCTACAAAAATTTATCAGAAACTCCGCTATGAGGATGGTATTACTGGGAGTTTAATCAACCAGAATCTTGCTCTACAAGCGCTGGGCTTACATCATCGGGCTTGTAATACGCTTTTGTCAGCTTTGAAGTTAGACGCAAATGCTTCTCTTTGCACAACTAAGCCACAGCAACCTACTGATAAGATGGAAAGACTGCTGACGGCAACCATTAATAAGCAAACTCTTTCACCCGTAAAATTACTCGCATTGCACAACTTGGGGGAAGTCTTGCGTCGGTTGGGCAAGCTTGATGAATCAAAAAAAGTCTTGTCAGAAATATTATCTGCTGCTAAATGGATACCTTCTATTGACACTAGCGGTATTCTGCTTTCATTAGGTAGTACTAGTCAGGATACTTACAAGCAAGCACGAAATCAATATTTAGAAATAGAAGAACCCGTTTTTCAGAAAGAATTTGTCAATTTGATTCAAAAACAAGCATTTGACTCACTTAATATTTATCAACAATTGATTAACAGCTTAAATACTCCAAAGGAAGTACAATTGCAAGCTCAATTACATCACTTGAGCTTAATGTTAGACTTTGAGCATTGGTTAGCAGTAGAGTCAAAATTAGGTAATAAAAAATTAGCCTCTTTTCGTAATATAATTACTCAACAAATACAACCTGCTGTATATCTGCTTTTAAAAAATCACTTGACATTTTCTCGATTACCAACCAGCTATTCTGTTTATGCCAAGCTGAACTTTTCTAAAAGTCTAAATGAAATTCCAGGCCAACATTTCCATTCACTAGCTATTGAATATGCTGAATCTGCTTTACAAACTGCTAAAAGTACTAATAGTCAGAGATTACAGTCAGAAAGTTTAGGCACTTTAGGGAAGTTAAAACTAGAGAAATCACAAGCATATTTTGAAGAGGCTTTAGGATTAGCTCAATCAGTTCACGCATGGGATCTTGCCTATCAATGGCAGCAGGAATTAGGAATTTTGTACAAGGAGCAGGGAAAATATAAAGAAGCTCTACAAGCATATAGTGCAGCAATTGAAAATGTCACTTTAGTTTGTAACAATTTTTTGTCATCTAATACAGATTTACAGTTTTCGTTCCATGAAAAAGTGGAGCCTTTGTATCGTGACTATATGCGATTGCTCTTAACAGATTCTAACCCCAATTTGTCAGAAATAATTCAGACTAATGAAAGGCTGCAAATAGCAGAACTGGAAAATTATCTTCAATGTCGCAAGCTTAATCTTGCGACATTAAATGAAATTGAAAATTTAGATACTAGCCCAACAATTATTCATATAATCGACTTAGTTGATAGTGTAGAAGTAATCTCTCAATCTCCTAAACAACCTATTCATCACCACTCTATTGAATCTCAGCTAATTAGAGGGCATATTAATAATCTTATAGATACTTTACAAGATAAGAATCTTGCTTATGTTGGTGCAGATGTGATTCTTGAGCATTCACAAGCACTTTATAATTCATTGATTGCACCTATCAAATATTTACCAACATCAGGAACACTAGTATTTACTTTAGATGCATCTTTGCAAAGTTTACCGATGGGCTTATTTCATGATGGAAAAAATTATCTAATTGAGCGCTACGGTATTACAGGTACTTTAGGTTCTCGAATGCAACTACCTAAACTTTTAAAACAGAAGCAGTTAAGAGCTTTCATTGCTGGACTCAGCAAGATTAGCCCTAGTTTTTACGCTCCAAATGCTCCCAAAGGACTCAAGGTATTGCCAGGGGTGGAAGTAGAAATAGCAAATGTAAAAAAAGGAATTACTTCTTCAAAAGTATTGTTAAATGAAGATTTTGTTAGCCCAATGCTAGATAAAGAATTGAGTACAGATGATTTTTCAATAATTCACCTAACTACTCACGCTCAATTTAGTTCTGTTCCTGACCGAACAATGATTTTTGCTTGGGATAAACCAATTACTGTTTCCGAATTTAATGATTTATTGAAACAAAAAACTCAGTCTAGCCAAGAAGGAATTGAGTTATTAGTTTTGAGTGCTTGCCAAACTGCCAAAGGTAATAAAAGATCAACTCTAGGAATGGCTGGAGTGGCAGTACAAGCCGGAGCCAGAAGTACGATAGCCACTCTCTGGCAAGTAGATGCTGATTCCAGCGCTTTACTAATGAAAGTATTTTATCAAGGATTGAAAGATGGTTTGACTAAAGTCGAGGCACTACGTGTTGCACAATTGCAACTGATATTAAACCCTCAATATCAACACCCTTCCCACTGGGCAGCATTTTTACTTATTGGGGGCTGGCTATAATTTAATGAGCAAGTTAAGGTTTTTTCAACCATTTCACCATTTTCAAACCTGATTGTACCTTTTCTAATTCAGATGTTTTACCACTGCTCAAGGCTAATTGAGCTGCTATGGTGTAAGTCTGCTCCGCTTGATCTGGTAACAATGCTCCTAAATAGCGATCGCCTAGCAGTCTGTAGATAGTTGGATTTTGACTACCTGCCACGACTCGTGCAATTAATGTCTTAATTGATTCATCTAAAAGAAGCTTTGACATATATATAGCATCCAAATCTCGGAAAGCGGCTTCATCAGGCGACAATCCCAAGTCTTTAATTTGCTTGACTTCATCTCTAATCTGCTGAACATCATCAAGAGATAAAAGATGGACTACTAAGGGACTATAATTCAGGGGCTGGTCGCCATAGTTACTAATTACAGTGATTGTGTACGTGTTGCCATACTGTAATTCTTTTTGCTCTTTCGGATATGATAGATGAGTAGCATTTACTATATCCTTTTTCCAGTTAACACCATTGCCTTTTACTACTACTGTATAGCTATCAGCGCCTACCACTGAGCGCCAAGAAATTTCTGGTCTATTATCTATAATTGAACTGCCGTAAGGACTAGTTACAATCGGCGCATTTTTTTCATCATCTGACCCCTTATAGTCATGTGGACAAGGAACTATATTTAATACTGAACACTGTACAGCTTCGTTAGGTGGTGGCGCACATATTTGTGTATTAAAAACAGTACTCTGCTTTAAATACAGAATTTTTCGATTTAAGAAACAGAGAACTTTGACCGCGGTTCCGTTAACAGGATTGATCCGCTCTCCCAAACACAAATATCTTCCTGTTTTTAGGAAGCGATCGCCCGTGCTATAAATTCGACCACTTGGTTCATCACATAAATTATGAAGTAATATTCGTTGCTGTCCCCATGCACTGCTAGCCAACAAAAGTATTAGTGTTGGTATTGATACTAGGGTTATAAGTCGGACTGCAAAGACTTTTTTAATTGGGCTAGGTACGGTAAGCATTACAACTTCTTAAAAAGCTAGTTACTTTTTTGTAGTTTAATCTAAGTAGAGAATAAATAAAGCATAAAATTTAGTTGATAGCGTCAAAGCCTGTTATGGGTTTGTCCTGACCTGTCGAGAATTAGGCTTAAGCCTAATTCTTTGTAATACATCCCCCCGCCAACGAAAGACTTCTGGCACTTTCGACTCAAGTATCAAGCAGGCTTCCCAATTAAGCCAGGAATCATCGTTATCACCCGAAGCTTCTTGAACTTGTGCCAGCAAACAGTAAGTGTCTGCTCTTTGAGGATCTAATTCTCCGGCTTTTTCTAAATATTCCTTTGCTTGACCCACTTTGTTCTGCTCAAAAAGCGCCCAACCTAAGTTTTTATACAATGCAGCTTGTAACTTTGGTTCTTTAGTTTTTTGTAACCCTTGTAGTGCTAGAGCAATCGCCGCATTATAGTCACCTTTTAGATTTTTCAATCTCGATAGATTATTAATAACTGGAATTGCTTGACTATTAATTTTTATCGCCAACTGATACTGCTGCTCTGCTAAATCTTTTTTTCCTTGATCATCATAAAAGGTTCCTAGCCCATAATGTCCTGACCAACTATCAGGCTTCAACTTCAAAGCTTTCTCATAATTAGTTGTTACACATTCAAACTCATTTAATAACTGGCAAACAAATGCTAAATTATTATAAGTGTCTACATCTTGGTTATTATATTTTATTGATAATTCATAATACTTTTTCGCAGAACGCAGGTTTTGAGTACTACGAGATGCTTTATCAAAATAAAACTTGAAAATAGAATTTTTGACTTCAGGATAAATTTTTATAGCTGAGTCAAAAGACTTTTGTGCTCCCTGAGAATTATTTGCTGCTTCTAACTTTTGTCCTTGAGTTACTAAATAGTTAGCTGCTAGACGTATAAATAGAAAGACACCTCCAATAATTCCCAAAATCATCAATGTATATTTGCTATATTTAAAAACTTTAGAATTAGCTAATCTATAATTTTTAATTTGCTTAGGCAGTTTTTCTAACCGCTGCAAAATCACTTCAGTCGTTTGCGGCCGCTGCCCTGGAAGGAAAGCCATTAATTCATCAATGAAATCAGCAACAGGTTTGTCAATCTGCGGTGCTTTATCTCTCCAAAGCAAGTTCCCTGTTTTTGTATCTTTAGACAAATCAGTAGGTGGAGTAGCAGTGACTAAATGTACAAGAGTCCGACCTAAAGCAAAAAAATCTGACTGTGGGACTGCCCGCCCTTCAATTTGTTCTAGTGAAGTGTAACCAGGCGTGACTACAGACGTAATTTCATATCGCCCTCCCCTCCCCGTATTAGTTCCTCCGCTTCCACTAATTTTTGCTAGGTAGGTATCAGTCACCCGTCGCGCCACCCCAAAATCAATTAATGACAGTTGCCCATTTGGCTGAAGAATTATATTAGAAGGTTTAATGTCTCGATGAAAAAAATTGGAGCGGTGTATATCATGAAGAATTTCAATTAATTGTCTGAACCATTCCAATACTAAAGATTGTGAAATTTTCTCATTAAATTCTATCCACTGCTCTAGGTTCTGTCCCTCAACTTTATCCATAACTAAACAACGCAGTGTCAGTTGAGTATCATTAGGAACAAAGGTGAAAAAATCATCTAAGGTACTTTTAGGGATTCTTGGATGATGAATTAGCTGTAAAGTTAGAGCTTCTTGCTCTATTAACTCAACCATCTTAGGCGAGCCCCATCTCAGAACTTTCATAATTCGCTGCTCACGTACAGGATTCCACTGAGTACCAGCGTCCTCTACTTCAAAAACTTCCATATAAGTGAACAATTCTTGAGTAAGCGCTCTCAACGGCTTAATTAAGCGGATGCGGTCATTAATCAGCAGCGAAGTGCCACAAGAGAGACAGTTTTCAATATTGTCGGGATTCTGACGTTGATCGCAAAGGGGATTAATACAGTAGCATGACATATTTGAAAAACTTATACCAATGCAGATGACAATGGTTACTAGGCATTAATCAACTAAACATCACCTATTTTGAATCTAAGTTTTATTGCTCTAATACTGTACTACATAGACTATTCCAGTAAATTTTGCTCAGTATGCAATTTTCTTTTGTATATTATATGACTATCTTAGCCCAACTTTGAGTAGAACAATTCTATTGATTTAACAGAAAAAAGACTAATTGATGCATTTGTAGTTTTAAGTAACCTATTAGATATTTATATGTTACTTTCGTCAAATCAAGCAAATATAAACATAAAAAGCTAGTATTATTAAGTTTAATCTAACACACCTCTACCATTAACCATTTACTATTAACCATAATTAAACGTCCCTTGCCAGGACTTTACTAAACCGACAGGATCAACTACAGATATGGATTTTAGTGCGGAGCAAGGACTAAGGTTTTCAGATATCTCCCTCTCCTGCGTTGTTACAACAGCAGGGGAGCTTCCAGAGCAAAGAATTTCAGAAACAGTAACTTTTGAAGAAGCTTTGGTCGTAGTGAATAACTTAGTGTTTGCAAAAAGGGGTAAACCCCTATCTGATGCAGAGATTAGAATTCTGAGAGGAGGGTGGGATAACAGGGAGTTTGTGGAGATAGCAGAGAACTCTCCATATAGTGCTAATTATTTGCAACGGCGTTTAGCTCCTCAGTTATGGGATCTACTCTCTGAAACTATTGGAAATGAAGAACGGGTAGGAAAGAGGAACCTACGATATTTCTTAGAACAAGCCACCAAAAAGTATTCTGTTTCATTTGCACTAAACAAAGAGCAAGTACTTCCCCCTAATGACTTTGTACAAGGCATTCGAGGCGAATTACCTGACTTATCTAATTTTTATGGACGGACACAGGAACTAATCCATTTAAAAGAATTAATAATAAAGCAGCGCTGTGTATCGTTAATAGGTGTAGCGGGAGTTGGTAAAACTGCATTAGCAGCAAAACTGTTAGCAAAGCTCAGTATAGAGTCTCCATCTGATTTTGATTGTTTAATTTGGAAATCAGTTGCTTATGCACCGAAAGTTCAAGACTTAGTAGCAGAACTAATACAACTAATCCAACCTTCAGAAACATCCTTAAGCTTGCCAGAGATCACCCAGACAATGATTACAGAACTGGTTAAGCAATTAAAATCGCGTAGATGTTTACTGGTATTGGATGAATTTGATGCATTATTCCAGAAAAATAACTTCGAGCAGAGGCTAGACTATAGAATATTATTTCGTCGCTTGGTAGAAGAACAACATCAGAGCCGCTTACTGTTAACTAGTAGAGTTTTACCTGATGAATTTGATAGTCTATTAAGCGCTAAACGGCACATTGAGTGGGTTAGAGTCGAAGGGTTAGACGCAGATGCTGCAATGCATTTTTTGGCTACTCAAGGATTAACTGATACGCAAAAATGCAACGAGTTGATCAACACCTATCGCGGTAATCCTTTAGAACTTAAAACAGTAGCAGATCGAATTAACCACTTCTTTGGTGGTAGTACAAAAATATTCTTTCAACACAAAACTACATTTTTTAGCAATGAACTTCAAGCAATGCTTGATGAAGCGTTTGGTCAAGTATTAAATGAGATTCAGAAGCAAATTATGATTTATTTAGCAGATAGAATAACTTCAAATTTTAGACCTATTAAATTCGTTGAAATAATTAATGATCTAAATCATAAGCATCAAGCATTTGTGTCAACTTCAGAATTAATAAGTGCATTGGAAAAACTTGAAAGACAGTCATTGATTGAAAGTAATAAAGACCCAGTTACAAAAGAAATCAGTTTTACTCTTCAACCAGTAATAAAAAAATATATCATGAAAGATCCGCAAGGATTAGTACGTGTATCTCATGCTTTCCCAAAATTAGCAAATGCATCTTGAGCAAAAGCTTTTACCACAGGGTAATCTACCTACATAGAGCGTCACCAAACCTCTGATTATTCCTAACTAAAACAATCGTCAATAAATACGGAGGTCTAAAAGTAAAAATAAAAACGACGCTATACACCAGACGCTCAAAAGTTCTGTAAGATCAAAACGAACAGAAAATGGAGGGAGATATACAACAGTACCAAAAATTTAAAGGACAAAGAGTCATTAATTAGTGACGCTTTGCCCAGTAGCAAAAACAGAATAATTTCAGAGCGGGGTTATCTCACGAGAACCGAACCAGTAGTATGGAAAGTTTGGCCGCTTTTATCCACTGACGGTCAGAAGAGATTAAATCCGCGTTGCTTCTCATATTATACGAGAAGCCACACGAAACGCACCAGTTTTGTGTGGCAATTTTGGCTGTTGAAATTCCTCTCCTCAAATCGGCGATATATTAAGTTTGATTAAGAAAAAACCCGAATTTCATAGTTAAAAATCTTTAGCAGCGCAACAGCCCCCTCTGAAGCTTGTAAACCAAGTTATCAGGGAAAATATCGTGAAAAACAGAGAACGCCCCAAGAGTGCAGTGTTAGAGCGCATGGGGTCGAGTGCAGCTTTCGCATGGCAATTTTGTGCTGTGACGAAGGAAAATTTTCGGAATATCCAGGCTAGAGCAAGAGTTTCGCAGCTTGAAAGAGTTCTCTCCAAAAAATTCCTTGGAGAGAGCCGATGAATGCAGCGACAACTGAATATCCAAACAATCTCACGGCAGCGGAATACCATGAGTTGTTAGCTGGTAGCGCCATTCATCCGGCGTTGATTAAGCGCAACTTCTTTCACGTTGAGGGAGAATCAGTTTATGATTTCCTGTTCATATCTGATAAAATCCCACGTAAGAATGCGGGTCGGGTAACAGATGGATACATAAAAATGTATCAGCACCTATTACTGGGTGGGACGTGGATTCAGTCACTTGACCCATTCAAGAACTGGCAACCGATGGAGTGGGGGCGGATTAAGCCGAACTTCCCGCGCATTGATTGGGAAAAAGGTAAACCTGTCAAATACGAGTCACCCCCTAAAACCCCCAACCGTGTTACCTACTTTGATGTCGCTACCCCCATCTGGGACAAAGTTGCAAAGCGTTATTTAATTAAGCGCTATCATTCACTTTTAGCGCTGCGCCTGTTGGATAAAATCAATCCACTAATTTTTTGGGAGTGGGTGAAACAGCATCCAGAGATTCCAATTATCTTATGCGAAGGGGAGAAGAAAGCCGCTTGCTTGCTGAGTTTAGGGTTTGTAGCGATCGCACTACCGGGAATTTGGAATGGTCGCGTGGGCAAACAAGATTTTGATGAACGGTTGCATCCTGACTTAGTACCAATGGCTCAGGCGGGACGCAAGTTCATAATTCTTTTTGACTACGAAACTTCTTCTAAAACCAGGTGGTCGGTGTTTCAAGCCACTGTTCGCACTGCAAAAGCAATCGAATCGGCAGGTTCTGAATGTGAAGTTGCATTACTGCCGGGGCCAGAAAAAGGCGTTGATGATTTTGTTGTGGCGCGGGGCGAAGATGCCAATGCCCTGCTGACTGCAATCATCGATGATGCTAAATCACTTGCTGATTACAAGCGCTCGTATCGGGCGAAAAAATGGGGGTTAAGCAAGTACCAGCCGGATGTCACTGTTAATGTTAAGTATCTCTCTGAGGCTTTGTGTATTCCTGAACTTGAAGAAAAATGCTTGAGAGTGCCTGAGCTTTATGATCTTGAAAAGGAACAACTTTTCACGCCATCTATAAAAGGACATCAAAGAAAGAAGAAGTCTACGGATTCTGGCGGAGTTGATTCAGACAAATCGAAGAAATCCCCTACCTTCAATTTCCCAAAATCAGGACTGGTCGTACTCTGGAGCGACATGGGTACAGGGAAAACTGAACTTATGCGCTGGTGGCGTGACCAAAATCCTGATGCCAGATTTCTCAACAATGGACATCGGGTTAACTTGTTGAAAAATCTTGCCGAACGCTTGCAGACAGCGATGTATTCAGACTTGGGTTACACAGGTTTAGCTCAGGCTCAAGCCCTTAGTATTACTATTGACAGCCTGCATAAGCTGAATACTCAGTCTCTCACTTACGGCTGCATATTTATAGATGAAGCCTGCCAATACCTCACGCACCTACTACACAGTAATACTTGCAAACAACACCGTGCAGCAATCCTAGAAGTACTGGAATATATAGTATACAACGCGCCGTTAGTGGTGATTGCTGATGCACACATGGATGATTTAACGGTAGATTTCTTTCTTGCAATGCGACCAAAAGGTGAAGTCCCGTACATTATCAAAAACGAGTGGCGAAACGGGGAGCGCACAATTTATTGGTACGAGGGGGATAATTCAAGCGCCCTAGTCGCCCAAATCTCGGCAGCGTTGATGCTTGGAGAAAAAGTTATGGTTGCCAGTGACAGTAAGCGTTTTATCAAAAAACTCGACAAATCCTTTACTATCAAGTACGAAAAGGTAGGGGAAAAGGTTAAAGGGGAAGGGGAAAAGAAAGAATTAACAGATTCCTCCACCCTTTCCCCCTTACCCCTTACCCCTTGCCCAGCCCGTAGGGCTTCATGGCGTATTTGGTCGGTTCATTCTGACAATTCTGGCAGTTATGAAAATGTCGCTTTCATCAAAGATATCACCAACGCCGTCAAAAACTTTGATGCCTTGTTCACATCTCCCAGTCTCGGTACTGGTGTC
Organism: Nostoc sp. DedSLP03; assembly: GCF_034530815.1. Taxonomy (NCBI): domain Bacteria; kingdom Bacillati; phylum Cyanobacteriota; class Cyanophyceae; order Nostocales; family Nostocaceae; genus Nostoc; species Nostoc sp. DedSLP03. Next base: position 4,580 of record NZ_JAVRCK010000141.1, on the reverse strand, counting down.
GATATTTCTGAGTATCATTTTGATTTAGTGTTCGGTGTGTTTCACGGCGTTTCCCAAACTGCTACTGAGTGTGCCCAACAACTGTACCGCTATCGTCCAAAAGTCCCGTTTCATATTTGGGTGGCAAAGCGTCCTCCGTTTGGTTACAAGGATACCAATGCTACCAAGATTAAAGAGCGCTTGCTCCAAACCAATGAAATGACCGCTTTTCTGTTGCGGATTGACCGTCAAACAGGCATAAGGGGCGCCGAGAAAGATTGGGCGCTTGAGGCTTACTGCCAAATTATGGCTAACCGCCACTATTCTCTCAATAATCTGCGTGATGATTTGCGATCGCTTCTCATAGAAATGGGCAATACATTTATATATGTGGGCAGTGATTCAGATCCTCAATCAAGAGAAAGTCTTAAAGCAGCAGCACAAGCTTTGGATCGTGCCCACAATTCGGCTGTTGCCAAGGCCAAGAATATTACTTTGAGCGAGTACCGCGCCCGTCAGAGCAAAGATTACCTTGACCCTAGCGAAATTTTTGAATGCGAAAAATTCCGCATTTCTGATTCTTACGGCATCGAAGTAACCGAATCACTCGTAGAAATGGATAAAGGTGGTCGCTTAATTAGAGCCTTAGCTGGACTTGAGGCCATTTTAGCCCCACCCGAAGAATCGTTTACTGACCCCAAAACTGGGCAAAGTTATCCTACGCCACCAACAATTGTCACCCAAAAAGACCGCACTGAGCGCGACAATCTACCTTTGTGCATCGACTGGGGCAATTACTCGGCGCGGTGGCTGGCTAGATTTAACCTGGGGCTGCATCAGATTCTCACTTCTTTAGTTGCGGGTGAGGAAGTTACCGCCTCGGATTCCACCTTACTCAAGATGACGGAGATCGCTATACATTGTGCTGCTCACGTTAAAGCAATTCTTGGGTTTACTATTCCTAGTGACTGTAAACCTATTTGGTTGCTGGCCACAATGCTAGAGCAGCTGGGGCTAAAGTTGACTTTCCGTAAAATTGGCAAGCGCGGTGAACAGGTGAAACTTTTTTCTTTATCTAAAAAGGAATTAGAATTTGCAATGCATGTAATTGCTCATCGCGTGGAAAAGCGTAATCAAAAAGAAAATCGAACCTATTATGCCTCCAAAACCCCTGCTGCGTATAGTGTAAACCCCAATCAGCAGGCCGTATCCATCCCCCCCCTTGATGCTATAGGGAACTCCCATTGCCAGGGGGAGGATACTACCGAATTTGAGTCGCCTCCGACCGATCGGATTACCTTACTCCACTGCGTAGAAATACTTCGCTCTGGTATTTCTCGTGGAGTAGACGCAATTAAAGGCATCCTTAAGCGATGGGTCGAGGATTTGCGCTGGGAGACGGTGCTGGAACTTGAAGCGATCGCAGCGAATGAGCTGCGGCGAGTCGAGGATCAAGTCCCTGAATTTTATGCCTTGCTAAGTGAAGATGTGTTGCCTGTTGAGGGGTAAAGTCAGCATCACATGCACGCAATTATGGGACAATTACTTATCAGAATCTTGCTTATAAGAATATATGTTCCGATAAGTAAATGCATCAAACCCTTGAAAACAGCACACCTTCTCCTCTCGCTCTGCCTTCTCCCATCCCGCTAATCGAACATCCCGCTGCGGTCTATTTGGCAACCCTTTCCCCTGGTTCCCGCCCCACAATGCGCCAAGCTCTCAATGCGATCGCGCGATTGTTAACCAACTCAAGTTGTGATGCGATGACCCTGAACTGGGCAGCACTGCGCTACAAACATACGGCAGCAGTCCGCTCTGTATTGAGCGAAAAATATGCACCAGCTTATGTCAACAAAGTGCTGTGTGCTTTGCGGCGAGTTTTAAAAGAAGCCTTGCGGTTAGAGATAATGGATGCTGTTGATTTTGCTCGTGCTGTAGACATTCCCAACGTTAAAGTCACCAAGCAATTGCGGGGACGTGTTCTCACGGCAGAAGAAATCGCCCAATTGATGCAAACCTGCTTTGATGACCCTACCCCCACTGGTTACAGAGATGCTGCAATATTTGCAATACTCCGTGGATCTGGAGTCCGCCGCTCTGAAGTGGTGAATTTAGACTTGAGCAACCTTGACCTGAATACTGGGGCAATAGAAGTGCGCGGTGGCAAAGGTGGTAAAGACCGGACTGTGTACTTACCTGATGCTGCTCTTACTGTCGTCTTGGACTGGTTATCGCTTCGAGACTACGAGGCAGGCCCCTTGCTGTGTCATGTCAACAGAGGCTCAAGGATAGTACGACGACGGCTTACCTCCCAAGCAGTGCTGTTCATCTTGCAAAAACGTGGTTTAGAGGCGGGAGTAACTAATTTCTCCGCTCACGATTTCCGTAGAACTTTCATCTCCGATCTGCTCGATGCTGGTGAAGATATTTCTACAGTTCAAAGGTTAGCTGGACACGCAAACAGTGACCAGACTGCCAGATATGACCGTCGCGGTGAAGAAACTAAACGCCGTGCTGTCCAAAAGTTGACTATTCCAGGTTCGCGGAAAAATTTAAGGGGGCTTCACTAGTTTCTACACCGTAGCCATTGGGAGCTAACCACTGGTTTTTCTGATTGATGCCGGAATTGATTTTCTCGGGATCAGTATTCAGTATATTGATATGGTCACGCAGTGTCAAAGCGTGAGCAGGTAAGGCACAAACCAAGAAAAAAGATACCAGCTGTTATAAAAGAGATCCACACTACACAACGAATAAACTCGAAACACGGCTGCTATAGGAGTGAAAGCGGTCTCCCCCAACAGGCACGCTCACCCAATTTATCGAATTTACCTAGATAACCTTGATGCAATTGGTGGTAATGATTTAGATAAGGTCGATGAGAGATTGAGACTCGATAAGCAATACTTTTACAAAAATGAATACGGTAAGTTTATCTATTTGCAGTAGTTAAAACTTGCGATTTTGTGGAGGCTGTGACATACTTTTGGTCATAGTACATTATTTCGATGGGTTTACCGGGGTTTAAATATCCTCCATAAATCTTGCTCCAAGGAATTAGTTAATCATGCTTAAAGATGCACAAGGACTGGTAGTGACGACAGATTCAGCCCAGGCGATCGCAGCTATTAACCGTTTCATTGATCAAGCGCTTTGTTATGGTCAAGATGCAGAAACAGCGATTTTCCAAGCAATTGAGGCCGATCCAACTTGTGCTTTAGCTCATGCTTATGCAGCGGCTTATTATCTTACCCAAGAAAACAGCAAAGCTTGGCAGCAAGTGCAACCATATTTGCAAGTAGCACAACGGAGTTTAGCCAAGATTACTGACAGAGAAAAATTATATGTGCAGGCAATTTTAGCTTGGGCAAATCAAGAGATTGATTTAGCGATCGGTTTTCATGAAGAGATTACCAACAAATTTCCCCGTGATTTAATATCAGTCCAGCAGGGACAGTATCACTATTTTTATACAGGCAACAAAGAAAAATTACTAAAAATAGCCCAGAAAGTTTTACCTAGCAATCCCCAACAAGATTATTTATATGGCATGGTAGCTTTTGGCTTAGAACAATGTCACTTTCTTAAAGCAGCAGAAAAAATGGCACGTCAGGCGATCGCCTTAAATAGATATGATCCTTGGGCGCACCATGCTTTAGCTCATGTAATGGAAACTCAACGAAGAGTCAATGAGGGTATAGCTTGGATGGAGAGTTTTGCAGACACTTGGGAAAATTGCAATTCTATGCTTTATAGCCACAACTGGTGGCATGTTGCACTGTATTATTTGGAGCAAGAAAACTACCAAAAAGTTGTTTCACTATACGATACCCAAATTTGGGAACGTGCAAATAAACAATCTCCCAAAGACCAAGTAGGGGCAATTTCACTATTATTACGCCTGGAATTACGTGGGGTAAATGTCGGAAACCGTTGGCAAAGTATCATTCCTTATCTTTACAGCCGTATTGATGAACACGCTTTAGCATTCCAAGATTTGCATTATGTCTATGCCTTTGCTAAAGCCGGACATACTGGTTGGGTAAACCAGATGCTTCAGAGTATGCAGTATCATGCCTTGAGTATCAATCCCTTCTTGCAAAGGAGTTGGTTAGAAGTAGCAATTCCGGCAGCTAGAGGTATGGTAGCTCATGCCAAAGGTGACTTTAACACAGCTGTTACCGAACTCAAATTGGTTTTACCACGCTTGCATGAGATTGGAGGGAGTCATGCACAGCGAGTTTTATTTGAGCAAATTTATCATGATGCTGTGTTGTGGACACAAAAGCAGAGTTGGGTTTATGGCATTACCGCCTAATATAAACTAGAGCGGTAAAACTTGCTAGAGGTAGGTTGGAAGCATAGTAAACTCGTTTGATATTTTCTAAGACGCATACGTAATTAAGCCTTTAGAGCTTGTCATGTAACAACCTTGCCTCTTTTGAGCTAGAAATCCTTTCTCTGTAAGCTTTATAGATAATAAATTGTAAAAGTTGTTTCTTGACAGGCTCTTAGTCTCACCTCTCCAGTTAGTTTTGCCGTTCTATCCCTCTTCTGTCACTCTCCGGAATAAGCAAATAGTAAAAAAGCGAAATCAT
>NZ_JAVRCK010000140.1:0-15900 GCF_034530815.1 Nostoc sp. DedSLP03 | reverse complement strand
GAATGGGGAATGGGAGCGATCGCTGTAGGGAAATAGGGTTATTGGTAGGTGGCGTGGTGTTGGTTGCTGAAGTTGGTTAAAATTGCACGACCTCTGTGAATGCTGGCGGCTTGCAAAAGAGACTTAACGGGAAAAGTCAGCATTGCTAGAGGCTATACTTGAACTTTCACGGTATGTGGAAAGTTAGGAAGACCGTCTGATAATTATCTAAAGAAAATATCTAGAAAATATACTGAAATTTGCACACTAAATATAATTAGCTTATACACTTAAAAAACTATATAACCTTCAAGTAACTCTGTATTATACAGTTATTATATGTCAAATATATTACTATTTTGACATTTTGTGACAATCGCTTAAACGTAAACTGCTAAAACTTGTTTCCGAAATAGTCAAAAAGTGTTTTGTAGTTAAGTTAGTTCGTTATTTACAATCAAGGGAAAACAATCATGGCAGCAATAGAACTTTACGATAACTTCAACTTTGATGGTGGAGCAATATATGCTACAGACATTTCACAACCCGATCTAGGTGGTGCTGCAAGACGAACTAGCGCATTGGTAATTTATCAAGGTACTTGGAATTTATACCCAGAAACAAATTATCAAGGCACGCCAGTTCAACTTGCTGCAACTAACCAAGCCTTAAGAATTTCAAATGTTCAGAGCATTGGCATCGGCAACGATAGTATCTGCTCCATATTCCGATTGGATACTTAAGCCAGAAAGTAAACATTTTCAGTGTATTACTTATGCTCGACTTTATCCATTTTTTGGCAACGCGGAAGCTGATGCTGAAACCTTTGTAGGACGGTAGTTTTACTTTTTCGATTTCACCGAGAATCAGTGACATGGAAAAAGTTTTTGCCAAAAAACTAGGGTCTTTGCCGTATCAAGAGAACCAAGTTCTTAATTTTGGATAAAGTCGAGTTATGAGAATATGATTCTAATAAGTAAGATGTCAGGAAAGAGATTTTAAACTACGTGAGGTGCGATCGCACACTGCGGAAGATGAACGTGGATTGTAGATAGAGTCAAGCATTTTGCCGCCGCAGTACAATTGATTCGCGAATACAGACAATGTTTCCACGCGATCAGGTGTCAAATCATTGTAGGCTGTGGATCGCAGGGTCTACAGTCTGACAATGAAAATCAATCGGCACGGACGCGCCAAAGTTCTAACGCAGTCAGAGATACAGTTAATTTTCAGTAATGGCTTAGACAACGAGCGCGATCGCACAATATTTGGCATTTGTCTTTATACAGCTTGTCGCATCAATGAAGCTTGCACTCTCAACACCGAGGATGTCTACGATAAAAAGATGCGTGTACGGGATGAAATTATCTTCCGTAGGCACAACACCAAAGGCAAACTAGCTGCTAGAGCAGTACCAGTGATTGAAGAGTTAAGGGGACTTTTGGTCAAGTACAAACCTTTGAGACGTGAGGGTTTTCTGTTTCCTGGTAGGCATGGGAGAGGGCATATTAATTCTGAATCAGCATCAAGGATTTTGCGATTTGCGTGTGAGATTGTTGGTCTAGAAGGTGTTAGTACCCACAGCTTTAGACGTACCGCGCTAACTCAGATGAGTAACGCTGGTATCCCGTTACGGATTATTCAGGAAATCTCAGGACATCGGAATCTTGAGGAATTGCAAAAATACTTGGAAGTTCGACCAGAACAAGTGAGAGGAGCGGTAGCGGCACTATCAATGTTGGGGCATACAGGGAATAGTTACGTCAGGAAATCAGTCTTTCCTGACCTAAACCCTATGCCTGACACCAAATCCGTTTCCAGCGATTAGTACAGCTAAATCAATTAAGGTTTAACCCATCTGACACGAGCGTAGCTAAGTCAATTTCATCATCTATCTTCCGCCCTGGCTTGCGGTTGTCGTAAGGGTTTAGCTCATGCTTGCTATTGTGATCATCGAGCCTGGTTTGATATCGCTCTAAAATCGCCTTGATGGTCGCTGGCTTACTGCCAGTGAGCGATTGAATAGCTGTCTGAGTTATCATCCATTTTTGGCTTTTCTCAGTGCAATTGTTGTTATGAGTTTCTAGGGCATAAATAGCACGTCTGGTTAGTTCTTCCGCCCTGCCGGGATGAGTTCTATAAGTCGCACTGGTTAACAGTTCTTCAGTAGGCACAGTAGTCAAGTCAGATTCATACTGTCCAAGTTTCCCTGTTACCGTTTTGGCGTACACTTGGCAGGCACGGCGAACAAAATCAGCCAAGGACATTCCAGAATGAGCGATCGCCACCTCTACCATTTGCTGAGTTTCGGCATCCAATTGTAGCTGTGAAATATTCATATCATTTAGAGTAATTGGTTGTTGAGTTGCTTCTACGGTTTGGGGCTGTTGCTCTGGCTTTTGGGCTTCTTGCTGTGCTTTCCATTGCTGCCTAGTTTCATTGCCTACAGCGTCCCATTCTTCACTTGAAAGAGTTAAATATTTCAAAGCTAAATGTTGATATCGCTCGATATTACCTTTACCTTTATTAGTGAAATACTGCCAAGAATGCTCTTGAGTTTCGGTGTCAGGAAAAGCTGTTAGAACTGCCTTGCGTACTTTAGATAATGGTGTTTTACGGCTATTAGGTTTTGGGTAATGTTCTCTAATTTGGTCAACTACTGCAACAGCTAATTTTTGAATAGTTGATTCCTTTTTGACTGTACGTAATTTGTCAACTAATTCTTGACCTATCTCTTCCCAATTAGACATAATCAAAATATCAATATCATTTGTTATCCCTATACTATCTCTCTTGTATTTATATTGTCAAGAGGGTATGTATAGGGATTTATTTAAACACGGGTAATGCTTTTAGGCTTTATCTCATACCGCTTGTAGGCGTTTATTGTGCTTTCATCGTCATCACCTAACACTTCCTTGGCAAAGTCTGTGAAATCATAGGGGTCAACGTTGCCATCATTCACAATTGCGGCTCTCAGATATGCAGCACGAAACTTATGATAAGTACGCTCATCATTTGGGAAAATCTCCCACTGCTTACAAGCTTCATTCAAGGTCTTTGAAAACCTGCGGTTTACCCGTTCGGGGTCTTCGGATTTATCAAAACGCTTGCCTTTCTTGTTCAACCATTCAAGCGCAAAACAAACTAAATCGGCAGGTAACAAAGTAGGAATTTTGAAGGCTACTTCTCGCAGGGATACAGCTTTATCACCCTGACGCACTTTCCGAGATTTACCTTTTAACTGTCCCGTGAATGTAACAGTGTACTCATCGATTAGTTCAAAAATGGCTGATAAATGTACCTCTGCCATACGGCGGCCAGTAGCTAATGCGATCGCACAACTAACATCAAGCCAGTTAGCATCCTGACCATTTTTGATATCGGTCAATATGTTGTGTGCGTACTTGAGAGAGTCTGTTAAATCAATTTCAATCCTATTTACTTTCTCTCTACGTTCTGTAACAGTTCCCCGATAGCGGGTATTCTGACGTTCTTTATAGCTAGCAAATTGGTAGCTTAAAGCATTACCAAAGTGAGTAATGATTGTGTTTACAGGATTGAATAGAGCGTGGTCTTTAAGGTCTGTTTTAGTGGCAGATTTTAAAGCTTTTTTAAGTGCTGTAATCTGTCTTAATGCCGTGCCATATTCTTTTTCATCCTCTGGACGTTCATCGGGGTAAACTGTTTTTAAATTTTTGGCTTCAATTGCTGCTAATCGCTCCCAACCGATTAAATTTTCGTTAGGCACTCCCTTTTTACGTTGGTTTAATTTATAAGGTGCTATTGCTTCAAATTGCGGCAGTAGCCAAGCAACGCGCTCATCAATGTAAGTATTCTCTAATTCATCAATAGCCTTTAATTCTCTAGACATATTGGTATTCCTTGGTTACTTAAATAAAATTTCGTATATTTAGATAGTAACCAAGGACTATAACTATGTCAATACATATTGACTTGTACAGTCATAGAAATTTTCAAGGGCTAATCAGAATATTAATCAATTATCCCTATACATAACCACTTGTCATTAAACATTTAAGAGGGTTAGTATAGGGATAAGAAAAGGCGGGAATTAACCCGCCATACAAAAAAAGGATGTTCTCATGTTACTCACAATTGCTAAACCTCAACAATCCCAAACTACTAGCGACTACTTTGACGGAGAATTCGACGCGGCGATCGCACTTCCACCAAAAAGCCAGGATGGACATTACTGGAGGGGCTATCTCGCCAAGGTAAACCAAACAGGTAATACACCGTTCTAAACACCAAAGGGTAGGCTCAAAACCTACCCTTAATTTTTGCTCACTTAGCTAATTGTTTTTGCGGCTGCATTGGTGGTTGACTTGTTAACCTTCCCGCTATGGCTCCCACGGATAAAAGCCCTACCATGCTGAAAATGATTAGCTTAACTGGCAAATCTTTGAGGCTGAGAATATGCAGCGATCGCTTCTCAAATTCCCAGTTAACCATCATAAATTGCACTGGATTAAAGTCAAACCATTCTTGGCTTTTAATTAACTCAACATTGCATTGGCTAAATTGTTGATGTAATTCGCCCTCTACATCTGCCATATCCTCTACGTAAATAGTCTTGAGAATCTTCACATTGCAAGGTGGTTGATTTCGGTGAAAGTTCTCAAGTCTAGCTTCTGGATTACGAGATAACCCAATTTTGCAACGACGCAACCAAGCACCGGGAACTAAGCCATGATAACCCTCTGCTTCCATTAAATATATAAATCCTGGCTCATGGTCATTTTTGGGCTGATAGACGATTGTGGAAATATCATCAAAATTCATATATTTATTTCCAGACTATCTTATTGCTAACTGTGCGCTTTTTGCAGTCTAAACAGCGATATCTATTATCATTTTGTAGCTTTAAATTTGCGCTCCCACAATGGGGACAGTGGGGACTTGTGCCAGATTGGTGGCTACCCTCTATAGTCGAAATTGGTGGCAACTCTGCCATTGTGCCAGTGCTTGCTGTGAAGGGCTTTGGGCTTTTGCTTGCCAGTCCGTTACCAATCGTGCCAGGGAACTTGGCAAGCCTTGCCAGTCGTTTAACCTCTTCTATTTCTTGATGGTTGAAACTTACCCTATCGAGATTAGGTAAAAAGTAGAGTTTAGGTGAACGAGAATCAACTACTAACGCTACTCTTAATAATCTCGCATCGTCGGTAACTAACTCGTTTTTATGGTCAATATATTCTTCAATTGCATCTAAATTGCGGGTCAACTTAGCCAAGTTAGACTCACTGTTTTTACCCTTACCGTAGGTGTTTAAGTAATGTCTAATCTTGGGAATGCCAATGATTATTTCAGTAAACAGGCTTCTATCGTCGTTGGTAAAACCTGGGATTTGTTTGGTCATAACCGATTGACCCGACACAATCCAACCGATGTTATTGTGTCCGAACTGTTTGAGAATCTTCTTAAAGTTTTCGCCTGTTTGGTATGGCTCACTAGAAGAATTAAGGGTATTATCTAACTCTTCCCATACCCAAAGTTGAAAGTAGTTAGCTGCATACTGGGTATTTTGAATACGGAATCTACCATCGTCTAGACAATCTTCAAATGACTTAATCGCGGCTGTGGTGTCGCCATACTTAAGGAAAGGTTCTAAAGGATAACTAGAATCTTTAAGTGAACCGACAGCACCGGGGTAACTCACATTTACTAAGGTGTGTGGCACTCTCTCACCCTTGCCAGTATTGCCGCGAGTGCATCCAGCTTTAAGAATTTCGCTAATCATCACTGCGCTTGTGGGAGTTTTGCCCATGCCCGGATCTGCAATTAGCCGATAGCGGATAGGGTGACTGACCACGTAATTAATAAATTCGTCAGCAGTGCCAAGCATTAGCCTGATTTCATCTGCTTTGATAGCTGGCCCCATACGGTAGCTAACCACAACACAGTCGGTTATTTCCAACTTCCGAACGCTGGTAATTTTGAATAATCCCAGTTTCTTAGTTAGTGTTTCAGAATGTCTGCTGATAGCCTCTACAACCGACTTGGGATCTACAGAGCGCGAATACCCATAACCTACGTCTGTTGTGCCATCAGGCTTAACCTGGAACCCTTTAACGCTCAAAGCTAGCCTGATATCAGTAAACAAGGTACGGGCTATTTCGTTGGCGATTTTCCCGTTGATATCAAAGCCAAAATCACCGTACACGGGTTCTAGTAAATCACCTGCCAATTGCTGCTGTAACTGACCTACACGCTCGTTTAGTAGCTCGATTTGTAAAAGATAGTTTTGGCGCTCACTGGCGATCGCTTCCCCAACCTCATCTAAATTTTCGTTGTAGCTACTGGCTAAACTCTTGATAATTTCAGCTTTGCTTTGATGTCCGTGGGCGACTTTCTCGCCCCAAGATTGCAGCCGTCTAAACAACTGCATAGCTTCACTGGTTATCGAGTCATGCTCATGATAGATTTTCTCTAACTCCTGAGACTTGGCAACCTGAAAGCGTTTATTAGCTTCCGTTTCTACAAGAGATTTAAAATTAAACTCCCACTGCTCAGTCTCACTTTCCAGATATTCAATGCGCTGGGCATCTTTTTGAGTCTGTGTCGATAATTGATTTAACCTGGCTTGCAGTTGGGCGATTAAGCCCGTGTTTTCTAGTTTGCTGTGACCTAACGAGTTGACGGTATTTCGGGCTTCTTTAAGTTCATCTTTGACCGTTTCTAGTTGACTGCTGACAGTGGCTAGCCTTGACTTGCAGTTGTCAAATTCCCTGATAACTTTATGCAGCGTTTCACCTGCTTTTTTATTCTTACTTTCGGCATCATTTAGCAATCTCTGTGATTTAGTATCCGCAATAAAGTAAGTAATAAAGCTTGCTGGCAATGCTCCCACACCAAGCATAGATATTATTTTGGCTGTATCGTTGGTGAAACCTCCAGAAGCGATCGCCAAGCCAGCGCACAAGCTAAAAGCACTTAACCCCAAACCGTGAGATAGTTTCATGGTTTCACCTCCAGATAGTTACCTAACTGTGCTTTAAAGCTTGCTAGGTTCCCTTGTGACTCAACAGTTCTTAGCCTTAATTCCTCAGCTTTTATTTGTGCTTGTAACAGCTTTTGGTTTAGTTCATCTTTGCTATAAACCGAGATATTCGTATCAGCGAGCGTCTTAACTTGGCTAACATCTAAAGCAACCGTTTTTTGGGTAGTCACTTCTTTTTGATTCAAATAGTCAAGGTAGTTACCTTTGACTTTCTCAATCTCGGTAGCTGCTTGGATGCCAGCACCAAAAGCCTTTGAGTGTTTGCCAATGACAGTAAATTTCTCGCGTGTGAGGTCGAGCGCTGCACCTGTGAGTTTGAGCGCTCGTGTAGAACCCTCATAAATCTTCATTCCCTTATCGAACTGGCTTTGAGTTGCTTGTGGGAGATTTTCGGGAGGATTTAAAGGGTCATTTATTCGGTAATCTTCTGGCTTAAAAGCTGGCATCATTCCTGATATCAAATCAGGAGTTACCGTCATCAGACCAGGGATGCGGCTATCTATGGGGACAGTGGTAGATGTGGCAGATGTGGAATTATTAGTGCTAGATGTTGAGTTTTGTTTACCTCTTGCCAGCTTTTGTGCTACAGCTTGGGCGGCTGCTTTTGTAGTGTCAATCTTAGCCATTATTGAAAAATTTTCTAGTGTTGAGTAGTGATTGGTATTTAATTTCTAATTGTCTAAATGCTTTGTCAATTTCGCTAAACTCAAGCGCCAATTGCTCATCTAAGTCATATTTTTTAAGGACTTGGTTTAGCTCTGTTTCGTCCGTCTTTGCATCTTGAATTTGGCTGTTTAAATCATCCATAAACCTTTTTTTTATGAGTAGGGATATGGGATAATCGCTCTTGTAATTAAGACATATTCCCAAAAACGGGATTTTACAAGTGCGCGGGAGATGCCATCATTCCCGCTTTTTTATCACCCGTTCATTCGGTAAAACCTTCAAATCTAGATGCCTCTGAGTCAGCATTATTAGCAGCCCATTCTAGATAGTTGAAATATTGCCTAACATCGCCAAGAGCTACATCGCAATCAAAGCGCAAGGTTTTAAATTGGGGATGTTGGCGAATTTGTCCGAGTAATTCTTGGGCTTGGGAAACTAGCTCTGGTAAGGAATTGTTGCTCATATTTACTTTTGTTATGGTCTGAATATTTTCTCTAGCAGCCAGTTGATTAGGTCGAGCGGGGACAGCAGGACGTTAACCGCTCTCACGCGGTTAGCTTTTTTGCTAATTCAGCGATGATTTGGTCAACTTCTGCGGGTAAATCTGTAGTGTCTGGGGTAATTGCTACAGATTCCTTGGCCAAACTGGCCAAATCTCTAATTGCTCCCAAATATCCCTGCTTTTGGTGTTGCCAGTGCTGATTGATACCCTCTGCTAATTCCGCATCTCTTACAGCCAAGTTATTGAGAATGAGTTGGTTCTTGACTTGGGCTATCGCGTCTACAGCTGCAATCTCTTCTGATGCCTGTCTTGCTAATTGGTCAATTAACGTTAGTTGGGTATTAGGTATTGGGGATTGGGTATTGGTGCTTAGTTGCTGCTGTTCCTGGGGCAAGGAAAGGGCATTCTGTTGCTGTTCTGTAGATGGTTCAATCTCTTGCTGTGGAGAAGTTTCGGGTAATTGTGGCTGAAAGTGAAAGGCGATCGCTTCTAAATCTGCTTCTGAAACTGCCTTTACAGTGTCAAAATCATCGGGGCGAATGTCGCTTAAAGCCAGTCTTAAACTTTGTTCCGCAAGTCCTAGTCTTAAACAAGCATCATTAATGCTTACTGTGTCTTGTGTTGGCGCTGTGGCTCTCTTTCGTGCTGCCATGATTTACGCTCCTTTATTTATGCGGTTTACTTGCTGTAATGCTTGCTGATAGCGGTATCTAGAAAAATCGTTGGGGTTTTTGGCAATGTACTGCTTTACCCGTTCGCCGCGTCGTAGTTGAGCCATGAGGCGACCTACACGGTTTAAAACCCATGCTTGGTAGGGTGATAAAGGTGATTCTCGGTCGTAGCTGCCATCGTGGTTTTTGGGGTAAGCATCTCTGAAACTGGGAATTCTCCAGAAGGCTAAATTTTCCCAAGTGCAAAGGGTCGAACGAGATACACCCAAGACCTCAGCTAAATATGTCTTGGTAGATGGGAAGTCAAGGAATGAGTCTAAATCTGTAGAATGTTTGCTCCGTCTAGGTTTCATGGGTTTACTACAGTAATCAATGTGAATCAGATATTAACTAGCTAGCAATCAGAATAAGTACACATTAGGATGTAGCACCTAAACGCTAAACCCCTTATTGTGTAAGTCGTTGGGGTACTCGTAGGACGCTAATTAGTAACTTGTTACTGTTTGATTGCTTGGTAGTATGCTAGCATAAAATCACAAAAAGCTAGCAAGTTAGCAAACTATTTATTTACCATGATTGGAATAAACTGGAAGAAATGATATGAAACTACCTAAATAATGTCTCCTGCCAAGAGAAAAGACCCAAACTATATACAGCTAAATACTGATGTGAGAAAGGATATCGGACTTAAATTTAAAGCTACTTGTACCCTTAAAGAGATTTCATTAGGCGAGGGATTAGAAGAAGCGATCGCCCTTTGGCTAAAGCAGCAAAACCAGGAAGGAGCAGTATGACCAACGCACAGCGATTAGACCGTGTAGAAGATGAGCTAGAGACAGTTAAGCAATTGTTACTCTCTGCTGCTAGCTATGCTGAATCAGCCAATGAGAAAATTGACCGACTAGGTACTAAAGTTGACGAGATGGCCAACGCCCAATTAAGAACCCAAGCACAGCTTGACCAGTTAAGCGAACGGGTTGATTCTTTTATCTTCAACACACAACGTCTGTTTACCCAACAGGCAACAGTTTTAGAACGACTTGAGGAAAACCAGCGTACTAACAACGCTGCATTGGAGCGTATCGACCGAATTTTAGATTATTTGCTACGACAACAGGGTAATAGCTGAGACTAGAATATATGTACTATTCGCCTTAAAAATATGCCAAGACGACACGTCTATCCTTGTTTGCTAGAACGAATGATTGATAAGCTTTCCGCAGAAGCCCGACAGGCATGGACAGATTTTGCTACCAGTGCAAAAACTTTGCTTGAGTTGCAGGCTTGGTGGAACCAGCGAGGTTTTCATCCCAGCCTTGATAGCCTCAGTCTTTGGAGAAAGAAGAACGTTCGAGCGGGTGAAACAGCAGCGGTCGTGCTTGAGGTAGTTTCTAAATCCAAGGGTATCGATGCGAAATCCTGTCTTGAATATTGCGCTACTACATCGATTGTTTTGGCTAATAAACTTCAAGAAAAACTTGAAGAAGAGTGGACGAGGAATGAAGCTCAAACGCTTCTGAATTGTTTGAAGGAATGCCGAAGTTCAGCGATCGCACTTGCTGAGATGCAAGCCAAGTCTGACAAAATTGAATTTGTTTTGGGCGGTGCTTATGAGTTATCGACACGAGCGAAGCGTTTATCGGAAGGTCAACCACAATCCGAGTGGCTAGAGGCTACCTTGCAAGCGGCTTTGAGTGATATTGAGGATGAACTGAAAAGTCAATATTTGGCAGCGAAATCTTAGCAGTTTGGGAATTAAATTATGGATGCGATCGCAATAAATTTTAGCCAATTAACATTATCTAATTGTATTGAGATAATAAGGGATTTACCAGACCAAGTAATGACACATAGGCATGGAATATTAGTAAATTTTGGAATTGGACAATTAACACCAGAGGAAAAAATTTTTCAAATTGCTCGTAGCCAATTTCGAGCAATTTCATTATGGCTTGAATATCTTGTATTGGGACGGGATGACAAACTACATGAGGCTATGCTTCTGCCGTCTAGACAATACAAACCATTAGCAGAAGATATTGAGGCAATTTTAAAACTAATTCAGCAAGTAAAAGTTTACTGCTATGCCTGGGGTGTAAGCACCCCTTCTGTAAATGTCTGGTGGCTAAATTGTTGCGCTGAATTGTGCGATGTAAGTTTGTCAAAATCTGGATATACAAACAATCCCCAACTTATAGGGAAAGTGGACAATTACAAGCAAATTGTTCAGGAGTGCCGAGAACTTCTAGATGAGATTAGCGATACGGTTATCAGTAATAAGCCTTCTCAACATTGGGTAAGAATGGAAAATGTAAGTTCAAAGCTAGCGGAATTTACCCCTTTGGGGGCGCTAGAAAGCCTTGCAAAGGGTATTTCTATAAATGATTCCAAGTTCCGGCATGATTATTACGTTCCTTACTTATCAACAATAAGGCGTGGTTCCCGCCAGCTTAAAGAATCTTTGTTAAAGCCAGCGTTTTTGATTGATGGCAATTATCGGATTTTAGGTGTAGGTCTAGGCACTGGGAAGAGGTCAAAAAAACCTAAGCTGAGAAACTAGCCGACAAGAATTGTAAAGATTGCCGAGTTAAATTCCCAAGCCGTAGACACAAGGGTTTCAGCCGTTTTATTCTCAAGACATCAAAAAAAGTCACCCAAGTTTTAAGCCATAACTACTGATAGATTAATAACAAAGAAAATGGCTACCCACGCCGCCCACACTTAAATAAGCAATGAAACGACACGCGTTTACAAGACGCTAGGCAACCAAGATTCGATTTTTTTTTAAATTAGTTTCAGCTTAACAAGTTTTGCGCGGTACGGGAAGCCAGTCATTAAAAGATTGGAGTCCTAAAAAATGGTAAAACCGCCGGAAGCAGCAACTCACAGCGGTTCTCGAAAAATCAATAACTTGATTTTATCATCAATCGAGAACCAAGAACGAGAAATTATTGAAATAATTCCTAGAAACAGTAAAGAACATCGATATCAATCAGAGCGCTTGAGAAATATTCTCAGGCTTCGCGGATACTCTAAACGCCTTATTGCCAGCGCTTTTGAAGGTCGAGACTTAGCCCTAACCAGCACTGGGCTAGCATTGGTTCCTCGTGAAGGCATAACTGACGTGATGGTAATTGGTGAGGGTTTCGTGCTGGCTACCTCCCTTGGAGGTGAGCCATGAGCGCTGGTTACATCCCATGCCGCAATGCTAATGGTTGTCCAATCTGCGAGTCTAATAACGGCAAATGTCGTGCCAAATTAGATGGCAACAAAGAATTTATACTGTGCATGACCTTACAAGATGCGCGTAAGGGCGAAACTGTTAATGGCTATAAGTGTATAAAATCCAGTGACAACGCAAAACAACATCAATCCGCAACTTTCGTTCTCGACAATTCCCAGGAATGGACAGATGAGCAGCGCCGCGACTGGGAATTGCGCAAAGCTCAAAGACAACTGCAAGCCGAACAGGAAGAATCACGACGGCGAGAACGGGCATTAAGCCCAGTGGAACGCCATGAACTCTACTCTGAAATTTTAAATAGTTTATCACTCGATGGCGATACATTGGCAGATTTACAACGGCGCGGCTTCTCTGATGAGGAAATCAAAGATTGTGGCTTCAAATCTGTCCGTAAATTCCAATCCCTAAGCAAAGCTTATGATGAGCGTCTACCTGGCATCTACAAAGGCAGGGGACTGTCCATAGGAGATGATAGCTACTGTATTCCTATTAGAGATTACGATGGATATACAGTAGCGATGCAGCTGCGATTACACAATCCCCAAGATGGCAACCGCTACAGATGGCTATCTACCACCGCAAATGCAACACTCCAAATTTACCCAGAGGGTGAAAATCCTTTGGCGGTATTCAAACCGAAAGGACGGCCCCAAGGTATTGCACTTGCTGAGGGAACCGGTGCTAAACCTTTTTTAGTCAGTCAGCGATTAAATCTGTTGACTATTGGTGCAAGTGGCGGACAATGGCTTGCTAGTCCCAAACTTTTAAAAAGTTATCTTGAGAGAGCATCTGCTGAAGTCAGCACAGACAGAGTAACGCTTTATCCTGATGGAGGGGATGTTGCCAATGAATCGGTAATGAATCGCTGGCGAAAACTGGCAGAATTGCTTGCTGACTGGGGATATATAGTTAAGTTCGGTTGGTGGGGGCAAGCCAGCAAGGAAGATTCTGATATTGATGAATTATCGGATTTTTCAAATATTAGTTATTTAACCCCTAAATATTTTTGGTCAATAGCTGAAGAACACACAAAAGTTATCGATGATAGCGAGAAATTAACGAATGATTGGGCTTGGCAACAGTGGTTGCGATCGCGGGAATTTACACCAGATATTGAGATAAACCAGCCACTATTTAGATTCGCGAATGTTCCAAACTCTGATGTAATTCTTGCGGCTCTAAGTGGTCTAGGAACTGGTAAAACAGAAGCTTTGCTTGAATTAATCAAGACAAGCCCTAGAGCATCAATGATTATCGGCTATCGAAATAATTTGCTGTTTCAAACTATTCAAAGGGGACAAGATAAACAGGTAAAGATATATCATTTGAGAGAAGATGATGGGTTTACTCTAGTAGCTGATGAGAGTACAAATCAAGGATTTTGTTTAGATTCAATTCACCGAGTAGATGGGTATTTTGAGGGTAGAGATATTTATCTCGATGAAACCTGTTCTGTACTTTTACACGCTGCTAATGGTGGCACTTTAGGGGAGAATCAAGCTAGGGCGATAAAGATACTTTCTCACGCTTTGAATGTTTGCAATAGGGTAATATTACTCGATGGTAATTTATCTGATATATGGGTTGATTTTATAGCTAAACTAGCTCCCAATAAGCGAGTTATTAAAATACTAAATAAACAAAAAATAGTACCACATAATATTAAGCTTGTTGATGGTATAGACATTGACGGGGAAATTAAAAAGCGCGATAAATCAGCATTACTTAGTCTGCTTTGTAGTAATTCAGTAATACCTTGGATAGCCAGTGACTCAGCAACACTTACCAAAGTTATTGACGGCATACTTAAGAAGTATGGTAAAGTTGGATTTTGTCTTAATGCTGAAACTGCTGGGGAAGAATGGGCGAAAGAATTTTTAGCAAACCCTAATAAATTTATTGAAACTAGAAAACCTCAATATTTTATTATCTCTCCTAGTGCTGAAAGTGGAGTAAGTGTCACAATTAATAATTATTTTACTGACAAATTTACTTTTTTTGTTGGTGTTCAAGGCACTAATAGTCAACATCAAATGATGTTTAGACTTAGAGATAATTTAATCCCTCATTATGTGTTCTGCCCTCAAAGGTCAATGGTTAGGGATAGAAGTACTCCAGGGTCTTATTCAGCTAAACAAATTGAAAAAACAATAATAGACAGAGTATTAATGTCTGCCGATCTTCTTTGCCAGGATGCACCTACAAAAGTTGCAGAAATAATTTATCGGGCTATGGCTAAAGACAATGATGATTGGTTTGCTTTTAGCTGTAAATTAGGGGCACTTGATAAATTTGAGATGGACAATTTACGGGACTGTTTGATACATTCTCTCTCCGAAGCAGGTAACAACGTAGAAGTCATCCAGTGGGAGACGATTCAAGATTTTAAAGAGTTAGAAAAAGAAGTTAAAGAACAGATTAAAAGAGAACACTCAAAAGAGCTTTTTGAAGTTCAAGAATATGACTCTGTTGATGAGGCTAAACAAATATCTAAGACAACTCCCGGAAAGTTAGAACAACGTCGAATAGAAAAAACATTGCTTTTAGATAGGATTCCTGGTATCAAAGATTCAGAAATATGGTCTGATGACTTTATCTATAATTGTCATATAAAAGACCGAGATTTTATTACTAAACAGCAAAGATTTTATCTACTTAATAACTTTCCAATAAGTCAAAAACGACATGAGGCTGACTGGTTTTACAAAGCTACCAAAGAAGATTTCTTTCTTGCATCAATAAAGAAAATATCACATTTAACTATTTGGGCACTGCAACAATTGAACATATCTCAATTTTTAGATGGGCGAGAATACCACAAGGATTCATTAGAAGTTCTCAAGCTAATACAAAAAGCACGCTCACAAGACATAGCTATTGCACTAGGTATACAGCCAAGCCCTGATTCATTTGAGGGCAAAGAAAGAACAGTGTTTATCGCTAACTTACTGGCAATGATTGGGGTCAAGACTAAAAGCCAGGGTCGAAAGCTTGTAGATGGAGTTCGGCAGCGCTGTTATGCAGTTGATGTTGAGGCTATGGCATCTCCACAGAGAATAGCAGTTTTAGAGGCAGTAGAGCGCAAATTCAAGCTGTGGATGGAAGAGAAAGCACCTCAAATCAATTGGGAGGAGTCAAGCCCAGAAAACGAAGTGGCAAGGGCATTACTAGACGCCGTTCGGTGGGAAGATATACTCACATTTAGCCAAGACCAAATAAATGAAGGGTGGAAGCTGCTAGATTGTCAGCAGGATGCTAGGCTCAGATATTTACATAAGCAATATTTAAACCAGCTACAGCCAGTAGCATAGCTATAGCGATCGCTAACTCTTCACAGATGTTCTGGTAGTTATACCACTGCAATATTTTTTACTCAGTAGCTAAAACTAAAGTGTAGTCGTAGCACTTTTATGTTTAAAAAATTAGGTGTATCAGCGATCGCCTCTGCAATTTTACTTATTCCATCGGTGGCATCCGCTAAATGGGTAGAGGTGAGTTCAGATCAAGTACAGGGTTACTCATTTCAGATAGACAAACAAAAGATAACCAGGGATGGAGACACAGTATATTACTGGTATCAAACTGTGCTAGACACACCGACATACGAAGGTGTGAAGAAGATTGCTTATAATGTCGCGGCTGACTGCTCTTTACGCAACCAAAGAACGTTGGAAGTTGTATATAAAAGTAAAACTAACAAAATTCTTGGTAGAGAAAAGTTCGTCGAAAGATGGGAGCAGAGAACATCATACATAATGACCGGGACTCATGAGGAATTGTTGTTTTCTACCGCTTGTTCTGCTCCATAGCCCAGCAT